>NZ_JBIRBA010000013.1:0-251729 GCF_044326345.1 Actinomadura sp. 9N215
CCCCCGACCGCAACGCCGGCTTCTCCGCCTGCGACCCCGCCCGCCTCTACCTCCCCGTCATCATGGACCCCATCTACGGCTACCAAGCCGTCAACGTCGAAGCCCAAACCAACAACCCCGGCTCCCTCCTCCACTGGACCCGCAAAATGATCGAAATCCGCCAACGCCACCCCGTCTTCGGCGTCGGCACCTACGTCGAACTCTCCGCCTCCAACCCCTCCGTCCTCGCCTTCACCCGCGAGATCACCGAGGACGAGAGCCCGTGGGGCGAGATGGACACGGTCCTGTGCATCAGCAACCTGTCGCGTTTCCCGCAGCCGGTCGAACTCGACCTGCGCCGTTTCGAGGGCTACTCCCCCGTCGAATGCATGGGCGGCGTCCAGTTCCCGGCCATCGGCGAACTCCCGTATCTGATGACGCTTCCCGGGCACGGTTTCTTCTGGTTCCAGCTGACCCCTCCGGACGACGGCGGCGCGGAATCAAATGCCCGCGCGGAAAGGGCCGTCTGACCGTGCTGCCACCCCATCCGTCCCTCACGCGGGCCATCGCGGAATGGCTGCCCGGGCAGCGGTGGTTCGGCGGCAAGGACGGGCCCGTCGACGACCTTTCCATCGGCACCGCCACCGAACTGCGCACCGGCGACCCCGCACTCCACCACCTCATCCTCGACGTCCACCAGAACGGCACCGTCGACCACTACCAGCTGCTCCTCGGCGTCCGCCGCCACCTGCCCGACCGGCTCAGGCACGCCGAGATCCGCGTGCCGACCGACGCCGCCCCGGACGAAACGGACGGGCCCGGCGGCCGGAAGGCGCGCCTGTACGACGCCGCCCACGACCCCGACCTGACCCGCACGCTGCTGGACGAGCTGGCCGCCGACGCGTCCGTCGGCCCGCTGCGGTTCCGGCACGCCGACGGCGCCCATATCCGGACGGACCTGACGAGCCTGCCCATCACCGCCGAGCAGAGCAACACGTCGCTGCTGTTCGGCGACGCCTACATCTGCAAGCTGTTCCGGCGGCTCAGCCACGGAGTCAACCTCGACCTGGAGGTCAACCTGGCGCTGACGCGGGGCGGGTGCGCGCGCGTCCCGGCCGTCCTCGGCTGGATCGAGCTGGACCCGGGACCCGCCCCCGGCGGGGAGACGGCCCTCCCCGGCGCGCCGGCCGACGCGCCGGCCGGTGAACCGGTCACGCTCGGCCTCCTCTCCGACTATCTGCACACCGGCGCGGACGGCTGGAGCCTCGCGATCGCGAGCGTCCGGGACTGGTTCGCGCACACCCCGCCGCCGCGCGACGCGGGCTGGGAGGGCGAGTGGGCGGAACTGGACGCGAGCGCCGCCGGCGGCGACTTCGCGGGCGAGGCGGAACGGCTCGGCGCGGCGACCGCGGAGGTGCACCGGGCGCTCGCCGACGCGTTCGGCGTGGCGGCGCTCCCCGCCGGCGAGGTGCGCGCGATGGCGGCGCGCATGAACGCCGAGCTGACCGCGACCTGCCGCGCCGTGCCAGAGCTGGCGCCGCACGCGAAGGCGCTCACCGCGGCGTTCCTCGACCTGGCCGCGCGGGCGGAGCCGCTGCCCGTCCAGCGGGTCCACGGCGACTACCACCTCGGCCAGGTCCTGCGCACCGAGAGCGGCTGGACGCTGCTGGACTTCGAGGGCGAGCCGGCGCGGACGCAGCACGAGCGGCGGGCGCTCGCGCATCCGCTGCGGGACGTCGCCGGGATGCTCCGCTCGTTCGAGTACGCGGCGCGGTTCCTCATCGCCAAGCCGGGGACGATGCCGCCCGAGCCCGGCGGCCGCCTGGAGACGCGGGCGCACGCGTGGGCGGCGCGGAACCGGGCCGCGTTCTGCCGGGGCTACGCGGCCGCGGGCGGCCCCGATCCGGCGGCGCATTCGGCGCTGATCCGCGCGTTCGAATTCGAGAAGGCCGTGTACGAGGTGCGGTACGAGGCGCGGAACCGTCCGGCCTGGCTGCCCGTACCGCTGAAATCGCTCGCCCATCTGACCGCCTGAGCAAAGACACCAAAGGCCGCCGCTAATTCCGAGTCATGATCATGCAAAATCGGCGCGCGCGCCAAAATCTCGAAGCGTTCGACGGGTACCCGAACTCTCGGCAGGGAGATCACCTGCCCCGGTGAGAAACCGGACGACGACCCCCGTACCGGGGGAACGGAGAGCACCCGAATGTCCACCGCACATCACGCGCACGGAAACGCGGCAGAAAACGCGGCCGGAAACGGCCCCAGGAAGGGAGCGGGCGTCGGCCATATCGGCCGCGCCCGGGCGGCCATCCGAAAACGGGGAATGCTCCGGGCGGCCGTCACCGTGACGACGACCGGGCTGGCGCTGGCGGTCCCGCTGGGGTCGCAGGCGCTGGCGGCGCTCAATCCCGCCGTGCTGAAGAGCCTGCACCTGGACTCCGCTACGCAGAAGAAGGTCCAGGCGTACGACAGGTACCGGACGCGCGAGGCGACGCAGCGCGAGCGGGCCGGGGAGGCGCTCGCGTTCGCCCGCAAGCAGCTCGGCAAGCCGTACCGGTGGGGCGCGGACGGGCCGAGCGGCTACGACTGCTCCGGCCTCGCGATGGCCGCATGGCGGAAGGCGGGCGTGAAGATTCCCCGCGTCACTTACTCCCAGTACCGGCACGTGAAGCGGAAGGTGAGGCTGGGCGACCTCAAGCCCGGGGACCTCATCTTCTTCCGCGGCCGCAGCCACGTCGGGATCTACGTCGGGGACGGCCGGTACCTGCACGCGCCGCATTCCGGGGCGAGGGTCAGGATCGACAAGCTCAGCGCGCGGCGGAAGAGACAGTTCGCGGGCGCGGTACGTCCTGGCGCTCCCGCCTACAAGGAGTGGTCGCCTTCGGTGAAGGAGCTCGTCGAGAAGATCGACCGGATGAGCGAGGAGAAGAGATCCGACCATAAACCGCCAGATAAGGAGCGGACCCCCCAAATTCCGCCACCTGCCGACACATTGCCCAGATCATCCGACAATCTCCCCGATCACTCCCCCGGCGACGATCCCGCCACGGCGGGCGATCTCGCGGACCGGCCTCCGGGCGGCGACGCACCGCCGGAAGAGACCAGGCCCGAACCGCGACCGAAGTACAAGGCGAAGCCCGCGCCGCGGAAGCCACGCCACGTCCGGCACCACTCGGAATCCTGGGAGAAGTACGCGGGCCCGCTCGACGAACTGACCGCGCCTGGCCACGTACCCCACTGACCACCGGCCCGCCGACCCGCTGAGCCGGCGCGCCGAGCGGCCGCCGAACGGCCGCTGACCAGCCGACTCCCGGTCACGGACAACAGCCACCGCCATGGACGTCGCGCCCATGGCGGTGGCGTACGCATGCCGTCGGCCCGACGATCCGCGCGGACATTTTGGACAGTCCATGCTACGTTGCAGTGAAAACCGTTTTCATTCTCGGGAGTCCTCATGTCCTGTGTTCTGCGCGCCCGGGTGCTCGGGACGGGCGCCGCGCTCGGTGCGGCGGCACTGCTGGCCGGCGGCTGCGGATCGTCGTCGTCGGACGCCACGGCGGCGCCGGACGGCGACGCCGTCTCCGTCGTGGCCTCCACCAACGTGTACGGCGACATCGCGCTGCGGATCGGCGGCGACAAGGTGAAGGTGACGTCGTTCATCAGCGATCCCGGGCAGGACCCGCACTCCTTCGAGGCGGGGACGCGCAACCGCCTCGCGCTCACCAAGGCCCGGGTGGTGATCGAGAACGGCGGCGGCTACGACGACTTCGTCGGCACGCTGCTGAAGGGCTCCGGGTCCAAGGCGGAGGTGCTGAACGCCGTCCGGATCTCGGGGAAGACCGCGCCCGCGGGCGAGGAGCTGAACGAGCACGTCTGGTACGACCTGCCGTCGGTCGGGCTCCTCGCCGACCGGCTCTCGACGGCGCTCGCCAAGGCCGACCCCGGCGACGCGTCGACGTTCACGGCGAACGCCGCCGCGTTCAAGGCCGAGCTGAAGACCCTGGAGGGGAAGCTCGCGAAGCTGAAGGCCGCGCACGCGGGGGACGGCGTCGCGATCACCGAGCCCGTGCCCGGCTACCTGCTGGCGGCCGCCGGGCTGGAGAACCGGACGCCCGAGGCCTTCAGCGAGGCGATCGAGGAGGGCGACGACGTGCCGCCCCGCGTCCTGCGGGACACGCTGGCGCTGATCACGGGGAAGAAGGTCGAGGCGCTGGTCTACAACGCGCAGACCAGCGGGCCGCAGACCGAGCAGCTCCAGAAGGCCGCCAAGAACGGTGGTGTGCCCGTCGTCCCCGTCACCGAGACCCTCCCGGCGGGCCAGCGGTACGTCTCGTGGATGGACGGCAACATCGCCGCCCTGGGGAAGGCGCTGTCGTGATCGCGCTCCGCGACGCCGTCCTGTCGTACGGGGAGCGCAGGCTGTGGCGGCTCGACCTCGACGTCGCGGCGGGCGAGTTCCTGGTGGTCGTCGGGCCGAACGGGTCGGGGAAGACCAGCCTGCTGAAGGTGCTGCTCGGGCTGCGCCGCCTGTCCGCCGGGACGGTCACCGTGAACGGGCGCGCCCCGCGACGGGGAAGCGACCTCGTCGGGTACGTCCCGCAGCACAGGACCGTCGTCCCGCACACGCCGCTGCGGGCCCGTGACCTGGTGCGGCTCGGGATCGACGGGCACCGCTGGGGGCTGCCGCTGCCGAATTCCGGGGCGCGCCGCCGCGTCGAGGCCGCGCTGCGGGACGTCGGCGCCGAGCGATTCGCGGACGTCCCCCTGGAACTGCTGTCGGGCGGGGAGCTGCAGCGGGTCCGGGTTGCGCAGGCGCTGGCGACCGACCCGCGCATCCTGCTCTGCGACGAGCCGCTGCTGTCCCTGGACGCCGAGCACCAGCGGATCGTCGCCGGGCTGGCCGACCGGCGGCGGCGCGACCACGGCACGACCGTCGTGTTCGTCACGCACGAGGTCGACCCCGTGCGGCCGCTGGCCGACCGGGTCCTGGACATGGGCGAGGCCGCCGCATGAACTGGCACGAGATCGTCAACTTCGAGGACTACGGGGCGCTGCTCGCGCTCGTCCAGAACTCGATCATCGCGGGGGCGGTGCTGGGGCTGGTCGGCGGGCTCGCCGGGACGTTCGTCGTCATGCGCGACCTCGCGTTCGCCGTGCACGGCATCAGCGAGCTGTCGTTCGCGGGCGCGGCGGCGGCGCTGCTGCTCGGCACGGGCGTCGCGGGCGGCTCGATCGCCGGGGCGCTGGTCGCGGCCGCGCTGATCGGGGTGCTCGGCTCGCGGGCGCGGGACCGCGGGTCGGTCATCGGCGTGCTGATGCCGTTCGGGCTCGGGCTCGGCGTGCTGTTCCTGTCCCTGTACGAGGGGCGGGCCGCCAACAAGTTCGGGCTCCTCACCGGGCAGATCGTCGCGATCGACACGCCGAAGCTGTCGTGGCTGCTGGCGACGTCGGCGGTGGTGCTGGTGTGCCTCGCGATCATGTGGCGTCCGCTGGCGTTCGCGAGCCTCGACCCGGAGGTGGCGGCGGCGCGGGGCGTGCCGGTGCGGGCGCTGTCGCCGGTCTTCATGCTGGTGCTCGCCCTCGCGGTGGCCGTGTCGATCCAGATCGTGGGGGCGCTGCTGGTGCTGGCGCTGATCTGCACCCCGGCCGCGGCGGCGGTGCGGGTCAGCGCGTCGCCGGTCCTGGTGCCGCTGCTCAGCGCGGTGCTCGCGACGGTGTCGGTGGTCGGCGGGATCCTGCTGTCGGTCGGGTCCAGCATCCCGGTCAGCCCGTACGTCACGACGATCTCGTTCGTCCTGTACGGGGTGTGCCGGGCGGCGGGCGCGCTCCGGACGCGGCGCGGCTGGACGGCCAGGCGCGCCGCCCTGCGGCTCGACACCGTCCCCACATGATCTCTTGGTGCCCGCCCGGCACTCGCGGCCGGGCGGGCGCCGCGCGCCGGACGACGTTCCGGACATGCCGGACGCGTGTTCGCCATGACCTTGCGATTCGCTTACCTGGCTATGGGCATCGTCACCAGACGTGAGGGCATCATCAGGGCTCTTGCGACTTTCGGGGCGATTGGGAGGGACGCGATGTGGGACTTCGCGGGCCGGGACACCGCTATCGACCTGGGCAGCGCCACCGTGCGCATGCACGTCCGAGACCGCGGCGTCGTCTGCCGGGAGCCGTCGCTGCTCGCCCGCTGCAGACGCACCGGACGCATCCTCGCGCTCGGCCGGCCGGCCCGGGACATGGCAGGACGCAACCCCGACGTGACCCTCGTCCGGCCGATCCGGGACGGCGCGCCGACCGAGACCGACGAGGCCGAGTACCTGATGCGGCATCTCGTCCGCAAGCACCACCGGCGCCACTACACGGCGCGCCCGCGGCTGGTCGTGACGGTGCCGAGCGGGCTGAGCTCCGTCCACTTCCGGGCGCTGCAGTTCTCCGCGTACCAGGCGGGCGCACGGCGCCTCACGCTGGTGCCGACGCCGATCGCCGCCGCCATCGGCATGGGCCTGACGTCGTCGGCGCGGCGGGACGTCGCGGTCGTCGCCGACATCGGCGCGGACCTCACCGACGTCGGCGTGATCGCGTTCGGCGGGCTCGTCACGTCCCACACCGCGCACGTCGGCGGGTCGGCGCTGGACCGCGCGATCGTGGCGCTGGTCCGGCGCGAGCAGAACGTGGCGCTGTCGGTGTCGGCGGCGGAGGCCGCGAAGCTGGAGGTCGGGGCGGTGCCGCCGCTCGGGCGGCGGCCGGTGCGGCAGACCGTGGTGCACGGGCGCGACATCGCGACGGGGATGCCGCGCGAGGTCGTCCTCACGACCGTGGACGTCGGCCGGGCGATCGCCGGGCCCGTCGGCGAGATCGTCGAGGCGATCGGCGCCGGGCTCGCGGGCTGCTCCCCCGAGATCTCCGGCGACCTGCTGAGCGTCGGCGTCACCCTCACCGGCGGGTCCGCCCGGCTGCCGGGTCTTGAGCGGCTGATCCGCGACAGGACGGGCCTCGCCGCGCGGATCGGGGACGACACCGGCGACGCGGCCGTGCTCGGCGCCGGGGAGGTGCTGCGCTCGGCGCACTCGCACGAGCCGTCCGCCAGGGAGAGCTCGCCCCGCCCGCACCTCGTGACGACCGTGCCCGAGTTCGAGCACTGATCCCCGGGGCTAGACTCCGGTGCTCATGAGCGACGCACCGTCCTCCAGCCCCCACCCACCGCAGCGCGAGGGTCTCGGAAGCCCGCAGTTGCACGAGGTCTCGGACGGGGTGTTCGCCTACGTCCAGCCCGACGGCACCTGGTGGATCAACAACACCGGCTTCCTCGTCGGGTCCCGCGGCGTGACCAGCGTGGACACCTGCTCGACCGAGCGCAGGACGCGCGCCTACCTGGAGTCGATCCGGTCGGTGACGGACCGTCCCGTCCGGACGCTGGTCAACACCCACCACCACGGCGACCACACGTTCGGCAACTACCTGTTCTCCGGCGCGACCGTCGTCGGGCACGAGGAGACGCGGGCGGGCGCGCTCGCGTGGGGCAAGCCGTTCGACGAGCCTTTCTGGACGAAGGTCGACTGGGGCGACGTCGAGCTCGAACCGCCGTTCCTCACCTACACCGAAGGCGTGACCCTGTGGGTGGACGACCTGCGATGCGAGGTCAGGCACGTCGGCACGGCGGCGCACACCACCAACGACTCGATCGTGTGGATCCCGGACCGGCGGGTCCTGTTCTGCGGCGACCTGCTGTTCAACGGCGGCACCCCGTTCCTGATGCAGGGGTCGGTGTCCGGCGCGATCAAGGTGCTGGAGGAGGTGATCGCGCCGCTGGACGCGGACGTGATCGTCCCCGGGCACGGCCCGGTCGCGGGGCCCGAGCTGATCGACCGCGTCGTCGCGTACGCGCGGTTCGTGCAGACGACGGCCAAGGCGGGGAAGGCGGCCGGGCTGGCGCCGCTGGAGGCCGCGCGGGAGGCCGACCTCGGCCCGTTCGCGGAGCTGACGGACGCCGAACGGCTCGTCGGCAACCTGCACCGCGCCTACGCCGAGCTGGACGGCCTCGAACCCGGCGGGCCGATCGACCTGGCCACCGCCCTCAACGACATGATCGCGTTCAACGGCGGCCGCGCGCTGACCTGCCGCGCCTGACCGCTCTCAGCTGGCCCGCCGCTCCTGACCTCTCAGCGGAGTTCGGCGGTCGTGACGAGGCGGATGCAGGCGGCGGCCCAGGCCCGCGTGGTGCGGTGCGGGTCGTCGCCGGTGAGGGCTTCGGTGAGCGCGTTGAGGGTACCGGCGGCGGTGCTGAGGCCGGTGTGTTCGAGGTCCTTGGCCGCGCGGGCGAGCCGTTCGCGCAGGGCGGGCGTGACGTGCAGGATGCCGCGATGCGCGATGTCGGCGCAGGCGGCGAGCGCCTCGTCCAGGACGTGCCCGAGGGGGTCCGGGGCGGTCGGGGACGGTCCGTCCAGGGCGGTGGTGCCGTCGCCGGGGGCCAGGTCGGGGACGACGACGCCGTCCGGGGTCAGGACGGCGAACGGGTCGACGACCAGGCCGCCGCGGTCCCGGCGGACGGCGCCGCCGACGAGCCGCGGCCGGCCGGCGAGCGCCACGGCGAGCGCGTCGAGCGCGGCGGGACGGTGCGGGCTGTAGGCGGCGGAGACGACGGCCGCCGTGCCCGCCGCGTCCGCGACCACGGCGTCGAGGCGCTGCGCGCCCGGGTGGTAGCCGATGTCGCGGACCTCGGCGATCTCGACGACGTGGACGAGTTCCGCCTCGACGCGGGGCCTGATCAGGCGGGGCGGGAGGGCGTCCAGGGCGCGTCCCGCCGCCTCGAAGTCGCGGACGAGGAGCCCGGCGGGCAGTCCGTACCAGGCGTCGCCGAGCGGCGTGACCGTCGTCTTGGCGATCCGTCCCGCGGCGACGCGCACGACGCGTCCGGCGCTCCGGGTCGCGTTCTCGGACACGACGTTGCCGGTGGCGAGCGACCGGAGCGACGCGCCGATGATGCGGCGTCCGGCGAGGTCGGCGCCGGTCGGCCGCTCCCCGTCCGGGACGCTCCAGCGGCGTTTCAGGACGAGCACGATCCCGGTGCCGGTGTGCGCGAGGAAGACGTCGGCGGTGCGGGACTCGGGGGTGCCCGCGACCCGGCAGCCGACGGCGGCGAGGCGGACGCGGCGCAGCGGCGTCTCCACCGCCTCGTCCGTCCCGAGGACCTGTGAGCGCTGCCCGCCCGACCCGGCCGCCCTGTGCCGGGCGTGGAGCTCGGCGATCAGTTCGGCGACGCGTCCGGGGTCGTGGTCGGCGCGGCGCTCGTGGTGGGCGGTGAGCTGCCCGGACAGGTCGTCCAGCGCGGCGGCGGGCCAGTGCATGCCGCGCGCCGACAGGTCGGCGGAGGCGCGTCCCAGCGCGGCGGCCAGGACGGGACCGGCGTGCATCGCGCCTTCGAGGAGGACCTGGCCCGCGAGGTCCATCGCCGCGTCGAGCCCGTCGCCGCCCGCCGCCCGCCCGGGTTCGCCGCCCACGTCGAGACGGATCTCGCCGCCGGTCAGGCCGCGCTCGTCGGCGGCCCGGAACGCCCACACGGCCAGGACCGTGACCTCGCCGCGGAGCACCGTGACGGCGTCGGTGTGGACGTAGCCGAGCTCGCCCGGCACGAGGAACCGGACGACGCACGTCTGCAACTCCACCTGCGCCACCGGATCGTCGCCGGCCGGACGGCGGATCCTGGCGGAGTAGCCGGTGCGGAACGTGCGGCGCGCGGCGGTGAGGGCGCGCTGCCCGAGGACGCGGGCGAGCGCGTCGTCGTCGAACGCCCCCGGCGACCAGGCCACCTCGGGCTCCGTCCGCTCAGGCTGTTCCTGTTCCTGCTGTTCCGGCTCGGCGGCGGTGTGGCGCTGGTAGGCGAGGATGAGGCAGATCTGGTGGCGGCACGTCCCGGTCGCGGCGCAGGAGCAGGTCGCGGCGTCCAGTCCGCCGCCCGCCGGGAGGGACGTCGTCGTGCCGTCCGGGTACGTCCCGCCGACGGCGCCGTCCGCCGCGACGGTGATCTCGGGACCGCCGCCCGCGTCCAGATCCTTGGCGGCGCGCTTGACCAGGCCACGGTTGGCGAGCGCCGCCAGTGCCTCCGGCGTGAGGGCGACCAGGTCGGCGCGCGCCGGCGGGCTCGTCATCGGCCGATCTTCTCCGCGACGAACCCCGCGAGCTCCCCGGGCGTCATCGCGCCGACGTGCGCGCCGGCGTCGGCGAGGCGGCGCGCCATGTCCCGGTCGTAGTCGGGGTTGGCGTCCTCGCCGAGCGCGGCCAGGCCCAGCACGTGCGTCCCCTGCTCGGCGAGCCGCTTCACCTGCCGGACGAGCAGGTGGGCGTCGCCGCCCTCGTAGAAGTCGGTGATGAGCGCGACGATGGCCCGCCGCGGGTTCTCCACCAGGCCCGCCGCGTACCCGACGGCGCGCGCGATGTCGGTGCCGCCGCCGAGCTGCACCTTCATCAGCAGCTCGGCGGGGTCGGTGACGTCGGACGTCAGGTCGACCACGGACGTGTCGAACGCGACGAGGTGCGTCTTCAGGCCGGGCAGCCCCCACAGGCACGCGGCGGTGACGGCGGAGTGGATCACCGACGCGGCCATGGAACCGGACTGGTCCACGAGCAGGATCAGCTGCCACCGCTCGACGTGCCGCCGCGTCCGCGCGACGAACCGGGGGCTCTCGATGTAGAGGCGGCGCTCGTCCGGACGGTAGTGGGCGAGGTTCGCGCGGATCGTCCGGTGGAAGTCGAAGTTGCGGGAGTTCTTCAGCCGGGTGGGCCGCCGCGACCGGGTGCCGTGGAACGCCTGCCGGACCTCGGTGGCGAGCCGTTCCATCAGCTGCCGGACGACGGTCTCGACGATCCGCCGGGCGAGGGCGAGGACCTCCGGGTCCATCAGGTGCTTGGTGCGCAGCACGGCGCGCAGCAGGGTCTCGTCGGGCTCGATCCGTTCCAGGACGTTGGGGTCGGTGACGACCTCGTGGATCTCGTAGCGTTCGACGGCGTCGCGTTCGAGCCGCTCGATCGTCTCCTTCGGGAAGAGGCGGTGGACGGCGTCGAGCCAGTCGACGGTGGTGAGCTGCGACGGCCCGTCGCCGCCCGTCCGGTCGCGGTCGGCGGGATCGCACTCGCCGCCGGAGCCTGACCCCGCGCCCGAGCCTGGGCCGCGCCGGACGCCGCGTTCGCCCAGGTCGGGGTCGCGGCCGTAGAGCCAGTCGAGCGCGGCGTCCTGTTCGGCGGCCGCGCCGCCGAGCGCGCCGGTGCAGGCCTCCGCGGGCGCGCCGAGCACGAGCCGCCACCGTTCCAGATCAGGCGGGATCACGACTCTCCTTCCGCGGCCTCCATGGCCTCCGGGGCGAGGCCCGCGGCCGCGAGGGCCCGGTCGACGCGCGCCTCCCGGGCGCGCGCCTCTGCGATCCGCAGCGGCGGGGCCTGCGTGCGCAGCAGCGCCCGGGGCGAGCCGCGCAGGCCCCGGCGCTCCAGCAGCCCCCGCGCGATCGTCTCGCGCTCGCGGGGCGGGAAGAACCCGAACGCCTGCCGCAGCGCGGGCAGCGCGACGAGGAAGTCCTGCTCGCCCATCCCGCCGATCAGCTCGTCGAGGACGCCGAGGACGGACGCGTCCGGGTCGAGCACCTCCTGCCGGGCGAGCGCGAACAGCCCGGCGAGCCAGTCGCCGAACGTCCTCGGCCCGGCCGCGCCGCGCACCGCCCGCGCCGCGTCGGACGTGTCGCCGAGCGCCCGGCCGAGCCCGAACGCCGCGCCCCGCAGGTCGGGCGGCGCGTCGGTCCTGGCGGCGACGCGCCGCGCGACGCCGAGCGCCGCGGCCGTGTCGAGCCGCAGCGGGCCGGCGGCGTGCAGCAGCGCGTCCCGGGTGGCGGCGACGGCGCGCAGCCGGCCGAGGTCGGCGGGCCGGGGCCCGCCGCGGATGCCCTCGACCAGCCACAGGACGCGGGCCGCGCACTCGGCGACGACCGTCCCGAACAGGGGGCTGGCGGCGGTGCCGAGGACGCGATCGTGCCGCCACAGCCCGAGGACGACGTCCAGCGCCGCGCCGAGCCCCGCGAGATCGGACGCGCCCGCGATACCGGCGGCGATCGACTCGGCGATCCGCCCGGACTGGGCGGCGCAGCCGCAGAGCGCCGCGTCGAACAGCACGTCCGCGAGCTCCCCCATGCCGGTCCCCGCGGCCGTCATGCGCTCGTCCAGGACGGCGGCCGCCGCGTCGCCGAGCGTCGGCCCGTACGCGCCCGCCTCGATGAGCGCGGACGTCCGGCGGCCCCCGTCATCGGTGACGTCCAGGACCCAGCGTTCGTCCAGCACCGGGTCGGCGCCCGTCGCGGGCCCGGACGTGCGCTCGACGCCGGGGATCCGCAGGACGCGCAGGCGGTGCAGGGCGCGGCTGCGTTCCAGCCCGCGCGGCGCCGTCAGCTTGAGCGCGACCGGCCCGCCGCGGTCGAGGCCGAGCCGTTCCAGCTCGGCGGCGGCGTGGTGGACCAGCGGCGGGGCCGGGGTGTCGCGGTGCAGGCGCCCGACCCGCCGCCCGCTCAGCGCGGCCACCATCTCCGCCACCGCCGGATGCGCGCCCGTCCCCCCGCGCGGGGACGACCCTCCGGCGGCCGGGCCGCGGGACGTCCATGGGAGCCGCTCGTCCAGGTCGTCGTTCACCAGGGCGGAGACCAGGCCGTCCAGGAGGTCGGTGCGCGCGGGCGCGCGGTGCCCGCGCAGGCGCGTCAGCCCGTCGGTGAGGGTGCGGGCGGCGATCAGGTCGGCGGTCGACACGGCCTGCCCGCGCTCCCGCAGCCGCGCCACGACCGTCTCGGTCAGCGCGGCCGCGGCCGAGTCCGGGCCGCCCTCCCAGAGCCGCTGGTAGTACTCGGGGGACGGCATGCCCGACTGGTATCCGGTGAACGCGTCGAGCCGCTGGAACGAGTACGGGACGAGGAAGCTCCCGCCGGTCGCGCCCGCGTTCGGCTCGGGCACGTCCGGCCACTCAGCGTCCTCACCCGACTCGGCGAGGGCTTCGAGCGCGGGCTTGTGGAAGCCGCCGGTCACCACGACGACCGGACGGTCCCCCGCGTCCGCCGCGGCGGCCCGGACCCACTGCGCCATGTACGCCTCGCGCGCCGCGTCGTCCGGCCCCGCCTCGGCCTCGCCGCGCAACAGGGCGAAGTACGCGTCGAGCCGCGCCGCCACGTCCTCGGTGTCGATCTCGAAGAGGTGGTCCCAGAGGATGTCGGTGTTGTCCACGGCGAACTCGCGGCACAGCCGCTCGGTCACCTCGGCGTACCGGCGCTCCGCGTCGGCGTACCGGTTGCTGCGGGCGGCGAACGCCGGATGCCACGCGGGCAGGTCGATGAACCTGAGCTCCGCTCCCGCCGCCCGCCCCTCGTCGAGCGCGACCCACTCCGGCGAGTAGGCGCAGAACGGCGTCCAGCAGGAGTGGACGCGCTCCGCGTCCCGGTGGTAGCCGAAGATCGCGATGGGCGGTTCGTGGCCGAGGAGCAGCTCGCCGATCCGGCCGCCGAAGTCGGCGGGGCCCTCGACCAGCACGTACGCAGGGCGCAGCCGCCGGACCACGTCCCGGACGAGCCGCGCGCACGCCGGGCTGTGGTGCCGGACGCCGACGAACGTGACGGCCATCAGCCGGGCAGCAGATGCCGGGCGGCGTGCAGGGCCCGCCACTGCTCGCCGTCGCGGCGCGGCGCCTGCTGCTCCAGGTAGCGCCGCAGGCGGGCGAGGTCGTCGGGGCTGTCCTTCGCGGCCGTCCCGGCGAGGCACTCGACGATGTCGGCCGCGCCGCCCGCCTCCCCGCGCAGGAACCAGCCGCGGACGCCGACCTGGTGGGCGACCGACACCGCCTCCGCCGTGCTCATCACGGCCGACAGCCGGTCCATGGACCGGCCGTCCTCGGTCGTGGCGTTCCGCAGCTCCCGGAACGTCGTGACGAGCACTTCGAGGACGTCGCGGCGCGGCGCCACCTGGACGCCGCTGCGCTCCAGCAGCCGCGCCGCCTCCCGCTCGACGAGGTCCAGCTCGGTCGCGAAGTCGCCGATCGGGAACACGGTCTCGAAGTTGAACCGCCGCTTGAGCGCCGCGCTCATCTCGTTGACGCCCCGGTCGCGGGTGTTCGCGGTCGCGATGACGTTGAACCCGTCCCGCGCGAACACCATCGCCTCGTCGCCCGACAGCTCGGGGACGGCGAGGACGCGGTCGGACAGCGGCGACAGCAGCGAGTCCTGCACCTCCAGCGGGCAGCGGGTGATCTCCTCGAACCGGACGACCTTCCCCTCCGCCATCCCGGTCAGCAGCGGCGCCGGGACCAGCGACCGCGTCGACGGCCCCTCCGACACCAGCAGCGCGTAGTTCCACGAGTACTTGATCTGGTCCTCGGTGGTCGCGGCGCCGCCCTGGATCGTCAGCGTGGACGTACCGCTCACCGCCGCCGCGATCAGCTCCGACAGCAGCGACTTGGCCGTCCCCGGCTCCCCGACGAGCATCAGCCCGCGGCTGGTCGCCAGCGTGACGAGGGCCCGGTCGATGAGCGCGGTGTCGCCGACGAACTTGCGCCGCACGCCGAGCGCGTCGTCCCCGACGATGAACCGCCGCGCCGCGGTCAGGCCGAGCGCCCAGCCGGGCGGGCGCGGGCCCGCGTCGTCGTCCCGCAGCCGCTCCAGCTCGTCGGCGAACCGGACCTCGGCGGGCGGACGCTGGTGATCGGCGGTGTCGGCGCTCATCCCTCTCCCGGGTCGGCGGGTTCGGTCACGTCGGGGAGGTCTTCCATGGCGCCCAACCGTAGAGGAGGACACCGACATATCGGGATGCCCACCCGCACCGGAAAATGTCGTGAAACCCGCCGGTCACCGGTTGTAGCGTGGCCGCCCATGAGTGAAGCGCGGGCACTTCTGGACAGCGGGGACATCCCCGGACTCATCCGCCATCTGCGTTTCCACGCGGACGGCATGGACCTCGCCGAGGTGGCCGGGCTCATGGAGGGCGCGGCGGCCCGGTCCGGGTTCGACGACATGCGGGAGGCGGCCGCCGCGATGGTCCGCGCGCGCGGCCCGCAGGAGCTCTACGACTTCGGGTACGCGTGTATCGAGCGCGGCGTGCCGTTCCTCGCGATCCCGGCGCTGCGGCGCGCGGTCGACCTGATGCCCGACGAGCCGGTGCTGCTGATGGAGCTGGTCTCCGCGCTGGAGCGGGAGACCCGGCACGCCGAGGCCGTCGGCGCCCTGGAACCGCGCGTGGCGTCGCTGGACCCGTGGCCCGCCCGGTACCTCCTCGCCTTCAACGCGCTGCTGGCCGGGGACGCCGACCGCGCCGAGCGGGAGGCGGCGGCCCTGCCCGCGCCGGACAACGCCGACTGGGAACCCGCCCACAACCGGCTGGCGCGGATGCTCGGCAGGGCGCGGACGGCACGCACCGTCAGCCCGCTGGACGCCCAGGACCTGCGGGGCTGGCATTTCACGATCGGCGGCGGACTCCTCGCCACGATCTCCCCGCACGGGTTCGACCAGGGCATGACGGGACGGTACGCGTACACGTCCGACGGGGTCACGACGTGCCGGCGGGTCCTCGACCGGCTGCGGGTGATCCTGGCCGCGGCGGGCCGGCGGCCCACGTCCGTCGGCCTGCTCCCGGACCGGTCGAGCCAGATCCTGGGCCTGGCCGCGGCGCGGCTGTTCGAGCTCCCGGCGGAGGCGTTCGTCCCCGGGCGGCCCGGCGTGCTGGTGGTCGCGTACGACCTGAACGAGACCGAGACCGACGGGCTGTGGGAGCGCGCCGAGGGGCAGGTGCTGTTCGAGCGCGCCACCTGCTGGACCGACCCCCCGGCCGTCAGCGCCGACGTCAGCGGGCTGCTCCACCAGGTCATGGTCGCCCCGTGGGGCGAGCGGCTCCGGATGGCGCCCGGCGGCGAGGCCGAGACCGTCCCGCCGGACGGGCGACCGGCGGAGGAGCTGGCCGCCGAGATCGTCCAGGCCGTCCCGGAGGCGGACGAGGACTCCGCCGACGGCGCGCCGCCCGACCCCGACGAGACCCTCGCCGCGTTCGCGCGCGCGGTCGCCGGGCAGTGGCTCAGCGGCCCACGCGACGCGGTCCACTCCCCCGGCCCGGTACCGAGCAGCCGCTTCGCCTAGCGGCGCCGCGGCAGACGCCTACGAGCGGGACATGTCGCGCTCCACGGCCTCGGCGGCCTTGCGGGCGGCGATCAGCACCGGGTCCCAGACGGGCGCGAACGGCGGCGCGTAGCCGAGGTCGAGGCCCGTCATCTCCTCGACGGTCATGCCGTTCCACAGCGCGATGGCGAGGCCGTCCACGCGTTTGGCGGCGTTCTCCTCGCCGACGATCTGCGCGCCGAGCAGCCGTCCCGAGCGGCGCTCGGCGACCAGCTTGGTCTTCATCAGGGTGGCGCCCGGGTGGTAGCCGGCGCGGGTCGTGGACTCGACGACCACGCTCAGCGCGTCGAACCCGGCGGCGGCCGCCTCGCGCTCGTTCAGCCCGGTCCGCGCGACCTCGATCCGGCAGATCTTGGACACGGCGGTGCCGACGACGCCGGGGAACGTCGCGTAGCCGCCGCCGAGGTTGATCCCGGCGACGCGGCCCTGCTTGTTCGCGTGCGTGCCGAGCGCGATCGCGACGGGGCCGCCGGAGACGAGGTGGCGGGTCTCGACGCAGTCGCCCGCGGCCCAGACCCGCTCGGTGCGGGTGCGCATCCGCCGGTCGGTGACGATGCCGCCGGTCGGGCCGGTCTCGATCCCGGCGGCGCGGGCCAGCTCGGCGCCCGGCTTCACGCCGAGCCCGAGGACGACGAGGTCGGCGGGCAGGGTGCGGCCCGCGGTGCGGACGGCGGTGACGTGCCCGTCCGGGGACGTGTCGAAGCCCTCGACCGGCTCCCCCAGGTGCAGGTCGACGCCGATGCCGCGGATCGCGTCGGCGATGATCGCGCCCATGTCGGGGTCGAGGGTCCGCATGGGCTGGTCGGCGGCGTCCACGATGGACACCGCAAGGCCCCGCGTCACCATCGCCTCGGCCATCTCCAGGCCGATGTAGCCGCCGCCCACGACCACCGCGCGCTGCGGTTTCCGCTCTTCGAGGACGCGGCGGATGCCGATCCCGTCGTCGAGGATCTGCACGCCGTGGACGCCCTCCGCGTCCGCCCCGGGCAGGCGCGGCCGCAGCGGGACGGCGCCCGTCGCGACCATCAGCTGGTCGTAGGGCTCCCAGCGCTCGCCGCCGCCCTCGTGGTCGCGGACCCGCACCCGGCCGCCCGCCGTGTCGATCTCGACGGCCTCGGTCCGCAGCCGCAGGTCGATGTCGCGGTCGCGGAACTCGGCGGGCGTGCGGGCGATGAGCTTGTCGAGCTCCTCGACCACGCCGCCCACGTAGTACGGGATGCCGCACGCCGAATAGGACGCGTGATGCCCGCGTTCGACGACGAGGACCTCCAGGTCGTCCGGGCCGCGCCGCCTGCGGGCCTGGGACGCGGCGCTCATCCCCGCCGCGTCGCCCCCGATGACGAGCAGCCGTTCCCGTGCGGCCATGGCACATCCCCCTCAGATTCGGTAAACGCGGCGGGCGTTGCCGGACGCGATCAGCCCGGCGACGCGTTCGGCGTCCGCGGCCGTCCAGGCGCCGTCGTCCACGCCCCCGGCGAGAAATCCCGCGAGGCCGCGCCGGAACAGCAGCGCGCCCAGGTGGAACAGCTCCGCCAGCCCGAACGCGTCCGACGAGTAAAGCACCTTCCCGAACGGCGCCAGCTCCAGCAGCTCGGCGATCAGCGCGGGTGCGCGGTGCCCGAGGTTGTGGGTCGCGAGGCCCGCGTCGACGTACACGTTCGGGAGCACCTGGGCGAGGTAGCCCGCGTGCCGGTGGAACGGGTAGTTGTGCAGCAGCATCGCGGGGACGGGGTCCATGGCGCGCAGCAGGTCGATGAGCAGCAGCGGGTCGCCGCGGCGGAGGTCGGCGTCCACGTCGCCGTACCCGACGTGGAACTGGACGGGGAGCCCGGCGTCGACCGCGCACCAGACGAGGAACCGGTGCAGGACCTCGTCGCCGACGCGCGGAGCGCCCGTTCGCATGAGCCGACCGGCCGCGGCCGTGACCTCCGCGGCGGACGGACGTTCGCCCGACAGCTCCAGCCCCGCCCGATACGCGGCGATCGACTTCGCCCCCACCGCGCCGTGGCCCTCGATGCGGGAGCGGACCTCGTCCGCGAAGCGCGCGGCGTCGGCGCCGTCCCTCGCGACCTGCTCCGCGACGGTCTCCAGCCGGACGATCTCGTGCGCGGCCGCGCCCGCGAGGCGGCCGAGCTCGGGCGGGGCCAGGATCGACTGCGGCGTGTATCCGGTGTCGACGCACAGGGCGTCCAGGGCGGCGGCGTCCAGGAAGCGGCGGTTCACCTCGGCCGCGCCCAGCTCGGCGCGGCGGGCCAGGTAGGCGTCCGGCTCCGCGTGCGCGTCGAGGCCGAGGACGGGCGGGCACCAGCGCCGCAGCGCGAACCCGACCTGGGTGTCGAACATGGTGACGCCCGGCGGTCCTGGATGGTCCGCTTCGGTGAGGAGTTCCTCGAACTCCGCGCGGTCCAGGTCCCGGTCGAGGACGCCGTGGCAGTGGTGGTCGACCAGCCGCAGCGACTCCAGGTGCTCCAGCACGGGCCCGTCTCCTCCCTGAAAGCGGGTGATCTCTCTACGATGCCTGTGCGGGACGTCACACGTCGCCCCGTCACGCCGACGCCACTCCGATCGGGAGCCAGCACCGTGGAACAGATCCCTGAGACCGTCCCCGCCGGGCACAGCCTCGACGGGCACGCCCGTGCTCGGCTCGGCACCCGCGCCGCCGAGACCGCGCGGCGGCTGGCCGGGCAGGACATCGTGGCCGTCGCGCTCACCTGGGTGGACGTCAGCGGGATCACCCGGACGAAGACCGTCCCGGTGCAGCGGCTTGAGCACGCGGCGACCTGGGGCGTCGGGATGTCCCCGGTGTTCGACGTGTTCCTGCTGGACGACTCGATCACGTCCGGGAAGCACATCGGCGGCCCGGCGGGGGACCTTCGGCTCCACCCCGACCTGGACCGTCTCCGCATCTTGGCGGCGCTGCCGGGCTGGGCGCACGCGCCCGCGCTCCGGTACGCGCAGGACGGCTCCGTCCATCCGCTGGACACGCGGGCGCTGCTGCGGCGCGAGACGGAGCGGCTCGCGGAGGGCGGATGGTCGGTGAAGGCCGCCTTCGAGATCGAGTGGGCCGTGTCGAAGGGCGACGGCGACGCCTTCACGGCCGCGTGCCGCGGGCCCGCGTACGGGATGACGCGGGTCACCGAGCTGGCCGGATACCTGCGGGACGTCCTGTCGGCGCTGAAGGCGACCGGCGTGACCGTCGTCCAGTTGCACCCCGAGTACGCGGCCGGGCAGTACGAGGTGTCGGTCGCGGCCGAGGACCCGGTCGGCGCGGCGGACACCGCCGTCCTGGTGCGGGAGACGGTCCGGGCGGTGTCGATGGAGCACGGCCTGGCCGCGTCGTTCTCCCCGAAGGTCGAGGCGGACTCGGTCGGCAACGGCGCGCACGCCCACCTCAGCCTGTGGCGCCAGGAGGCCGCAACCGGGACGGAGAACGCGATGGCGGGCGGCGACGGGCCGTACGGGATGACGGCCGCCGGGGAGGCGTTCGCCGCCGGGATCCTGCGCCGGCTCCCGGCGCTGCTGGCGGTCGGGGCGCCGTCGGTGGCCAGCTACCTGCGGCTCGTCCCGTCACACTGGGCGGGCGCGTTCGCCTGCTGGGGGCTGGAGAACCGGGAGGCGGCGCTGCGGTTCGTCACCGGCGCGGAGGGCGAGCGGTCCCGCGCGGCGAACCTGGAGGTCAAGTGCCTGGACGGCGCCGCCAACCCGTACCTGGCGCTGGCGGCCCTGCTCGCCGCCGGACGGGACGGACTCGGCGCCGACCTCCGGCTCCCGGAGCCGGTCGGCGTCGACCCGGCGGCGCTGTCGGCGGCGGAGCGCGCCGCCCGCGGCATCGAGGCGCTGCCGGCGTCGCTGGCGGAGTCGGTCGCGGCGTTCGAGGGCGACGCCGTCCTGCGGGAGGCGCTCGGCGAGGCCGTCACCGACACCGTGTCGGCCGTCCGGCGCGGCGAGATCGCGCTGCTGGACGGCGCGTCCCCGCAGGAGATCGCCGCCGCCACCCGCTGGCGCCACTAGGAGGTGTCCGATGGGGAGACGCCGCCGTCGCCGGGTCCGCCGGTCACCACCGTCCCGGGCTCGAACCGCTGCACGCGGACCTGGACCTCGCCGCACGCGCAGCGGGTGTAGGTCACCACGCCCTCCGACGTCAGATGGCGCGAGAGCACCTCGTAGACCTGGGACTCGGGCCAGCCACAGCGTGGGCATTCCGCCACCGTGCTCATCCCCGTGGAAGTGGGTAAGGGTTGTAACTAGAATGTCATTTACAGCATGGCATGCCACCGGAGGCGACGGCAATGCGGATCACTGGATACAAGAGCCACGGGGTGGCCGCCTCGGCGGCGCTGGTCAACGCCGTCACCAGCACCGGCGGTGACGACTCCGCGGACGCGCTGCGCCGCATCCTGCGCGAGAACGAGTTCTTCTGGCAGCAGTTCCGGGACGAGGACGCCGCCGACTTCCGCACCTGGGGCCGGACCCTGCGCCCGTTCTTCGAGGCCGCCCGCCTGGAGGACGCGATGGCCCTGCTGAACGGCCTCATGCTGCAGGTCCCGATGCACCCGCACCTCGCCGACCACGAGCCGCACGGCCTGCACATGCACTACGCGCCGCCGTCGTCCCGGCTCCCGGACCGGTTCCGCGCGACGACGCTGATGAACCTCGCCGAGCTGATCGTCGAGCACGGCCTCGGCCGGACGGGCGTCTGCGCGGCGGACGGCTGCGACCGCGTGTACGCCGACACCTCCCGGGCGGGACGGCGCCGCTTCTGCTCCGAGTCCTGCGCCAACCGGACGAACGTCGCCGCCTTCCGCGCCCGCCGCCGTACCTGATCCCCGCCTCGCCGATCCCCACCCGGCCAGCCCGGCCAGCCCGTCCGACCCGGGTGACCTGCCTCGCTTTCAGCGGCTTTACCGCAAGATTGCCGACTTGCGGGAAGGAACCCGGCATGTCGTTCGCGTTCCTCCGCCGCCGATCCGGCCGCGGATCCGGCCGGGATCGGCGCGCGGGGCGCTCGCCGCGGCGGGCGGCCGGTCCGATCGCCCGCCGGGAGTTCCGCTCGGACGTGTACCGCATCGCCCGGCTGACGATCACCGCCGTGGCGGCGTACGTGCTGGCGCTGGCGGTGCTGCCGCCCGGCGGGCCGAATCCGCTGCTGTCGCCGCTGACCGCGCTGCTCGTCGTCCAGTTCTCCGTGTACCAGACGATCAGGGCGGGCGTCCTGCGGGTCGCGGCCGTCACCTCGGGGGTGCTGGTCGCGGTGCTGGCCGCGAGCACCATCGGGTTCTCCTGGTGGACGCTCGGCCTGACGATCCTCGCCGCGCTCGTCATCGGGCACGTGCTGCGGCTCCGCGAGCACGTCCTGGAGGCGCCGATCTCCGCGATGCTGATCTTCGCGCTGGGCGCGGCGAGCGAGAGCGGCGCCGCCGAACGGGTCCTGGAGACGCTGATCGGCGCCGCCACCGGGCTGGCCGCGACGCTGCTCGCGCCGACGGTGCGGGTCCGTCCGGCGGAGGAGGCCGTGCAGGACATCGCCGAGAAGCTGCGCGGGCTGGTCGGGGAGATCGCCGACGGGCTGCGCGGCGAGCGGACGGCGGACGAGGCCGCCCGCTGGCAGGACGACGCCGAGCGGCTGGCCCGCGAGATCGGCCGCACCGACCAGGAGCTCGGCGCGGCGGAGGAGAGCGTCCGGCTCAACCCGCGCACCCGGGCGCGGCGGCTCATCGACGCCGGCGTCGCGCTGCGCAACGCCATGGAGACGATGGAGCACTTCACGCTGTCGCTGCGCGGCCTGACCCGGTCGCTGGCCGACGACGAGCGGCTCGGGGACCGGGGCCGGATGCTGACCGACCCGACGCTGCGCCGTGAGCTCGGCGACGCCCTCGCCGGGATCGCCGCGAGCGTCGCCGCCTACGGCCGGCTCGCCCGCGCCGACCTGGCCCGCGACGCGCGGCCGTTCCTCGCCGAGCACGACCTCGAAGTGCGCGTGGACGTCGCCCGCGAGCGCCGCGCCCGGCTCGCCCGCCGGCTGCACGAGCGGGCCGTGGCCGGGGACCCGTGGCCGCTGTACGGCGAGGTGTCCATGGACATCGACCGGCTCATCGAGAACCTGCGCGTCGAGCACCGGGCCCGCGCCCGCGAGCACTGGCGGCGGCACCGTGGCGCGTCCAGGCACCTGCCGGCGCGTCCCGTCCGGGCCGTCCAGCGGGCGGGGCACCAGCTCCGCCGGGCCGCCGGGTCCGCGGCGGACGCGGCCGAGCGGAGCGCCCGCGAGTCCGGCGAGCCGTACCACCGGCCGTGACCGGACATGGCCGGACATGGAGCCGGAAGCAGGACGTAGGGCAGAGACCCGTTCCTGAGGGTTGCCCCTGGGGGTCAGGAACGGGCCTCTGCGCGGATGGACCTCAGCTGGGGCCGGTCAGCGGAAGGTCGGCTCCAGCACGTCGACGCCACGCGTGTTGTCGGCGACGTACACGTACCTACCGTGCCAGTACGGCTGCCAGGACGCGGCGTCCGCCGGGCGGTAGTAGGCGATCTGCCTGGGGTTCGTCGGGTCGCGCACGTCCAGGAAGCGGGTGCCCTGCGCGTAGAACGACTGGACGAGGACGCCGTTCCGGACGTCGAAGTAGTGCGCCGAGCAGTCGTCGCTCTTCGGGTCGCTGCCCTCCTTGCCGGCGACGCCCCACGTCCCGACGGTGTGCAGGCGGAACGGGTCCTCCGGCGTGGAGCGCCAGCCCTCGCCCCGGTAGGAGCCCTTCAGCGACGCGATGACGAGCAGCCCGTCGCTGGCGCAGCCGTCGTTGAACGTCTCCTCGGTGACGTACAGCAGCTTGCCGTCGCCCCACCTGCGCGGGTCGGCGGCCTGGTTCCGGGTCCAGCCGGTCGCACGGTAGCTGTTGTGCATGAACGTGGAGTTGGTTGTGGCCTCGTCGAGCCCGCCGCCCGCGTACGGGACGGGGTCCCACGCCTTGGCCGTGCGCCAGCGCTTCTTCACCGGGTCGTAGTGCCGCCCGGACGTGTGGTACCCGCGGACGCCGCCGCGCCCGGACGCCCACGCGACCCCGTCGGAGTCGACCTGGATGTCGTGCGTGTAGTCCGTCTTGCCGTCGTTGCGGCCGGTGTCGATCGGGTCCTCGAACACCTTCGGCTTGGCCGGGTCGCGGACGTCGGTGACCCAGACGGGCCGTCCGCCCCAGTCGGCGGGCATCCAGTTCGCCTTCGCGGGGCCGCCCGTCCACAGGTACCGGCAGTCGTTCACGCAGGTGGTGGTGTGCCCGGCGGGGACCTTCACGTACGTGACGTGGCGCAGGCTCTCCGGCTTGGACGCGTCCACGACGTAGATGCCGGACTCGCCGGTCTGGGTGTTGCCGCCGAACGCGCGCGGGTCCCGCGACAGGTAGATGATCTTGCGTTCGGGGTCGAAGTCGGTGTCCTCGGTCTCCCACATGCCGGGCATGTTCAGCTGCCCGACCAGCTTGGGGACGCGGGGGTCGGCGCTGACGTCGTACGCCTTCAGCCCGAACGTGCCGGTCGCGTACATGATCGTCCGCTTGTGCCGGCCGTGGCCGTAGTCGATGAACATCAGCGAGATGGCGCCCTTGGCGTCGGTCACCCCGCCGACGCGCCGCACGCCCTTGATCGCCTCGGACTTCGCGCCGGTCGCGGCCGTCCGGTGGTAGTGCCCGGAATGGCGGGCGCCACCGGCGCCCTCGGCCTCGGACGCGGACTTCTCGGTCTGGGCTCCGGGCGGCTCGGGCGGGCACGCCCAGGCGGTCCCGGCGGCCGTCAGCGCCACCGCCGCCACGACCGCGCCGCCGCCCCGGACCAGGCGCCGGACGGAACCGGATGTGCGGATCATCGCACCTCCAAGGGAGAGATCATCGCAGGCGCCAGTGTGAACGAGCCGGGAACGTTGATCAACAGTCAGCCGGGTCACGAAATGGACTCAGCACCGTAAGGACTGGTCGGACCTGTCGTCCTGCCGTACCCTCGCGCTCGTCCCGCCTAGGCTCCCGGGAGAGGCCGTTGAAGAGCTCCACCCGCACCGCAGCCCTGATCGCCGGGGCCGTGGCGGTCCTGCTGGCCCCGTTCGCGGCGCTCCGGGCGGCGAGCGGGCCGGACGACCCGCGGATCACCGTCGGCGCCGCGGCCTCGGCGACGCTGCTGCCCGGCGACGTCCGCGACCCGGCCGGACGGATGATCGCGAACGCGGTGTGGACGGGCCTCGTCTCCTACGACCCGAAGACGGGCGCACCGGTGCAGGCCGCCGCCGAGTCGATCACCAGCCCGGACCGGAAGGCCTGGACGATCCGGCTGCGCCCCGGCGGCACGTTCCAGGACGGCACGCCCGTCACGTCCCGCTCCTTCACCGATGCGTGGACGGCCGTCCTGCGCTCGGGCTGGGCGGGGTCGCGCCTGCTCACCGACGTGGCCCGCGTCAAGGGCGCCGAGAAGGGCGCGGACGAGATCCCCGGCCTCAAGGTCAAGGACGCCCGGACCTTCGAGGTGACGCTCGACCGCCCGCTGACCGGGTTCCCGGCGCTGCTCGGCGACCCCGCGTTCTTCCCGCTGCCCGGCGGCGTCCTGAGGTCGCGGGACTGGACGTCCTACGGACGCGCCCCGGTCGGCAACGGCCCGTTCCGCGTGACGTCGCGGAGCGCGCGGGAGATCGTCCTGGAGCCGCGGAAGGGCGGCCGCTCGATCGTCGTCAAGGCGATGCCGGACGCGCGCGCGCAGTACGCCGCCGCCGAGTCCGGCGACCTCGACGTCGCCACGCAGGTCCCGGCCGGCCGGCACGAGTCGATGGAGGCCGACTTCGGCGACCGCCACCGCGCCGTGCCCGGACGCGACGTGACCTACCTGGCGTTCCCCGAGAGCGAGAAACGGCTCGCGTCGCCGACCGTCCGGCAGGCGCTGTCCATGGCGATCGACCGCGCCGCCGTGACCGAGGGCCCGCTCGGCTACCAGTACTCCCCCGCCGACGCGCTCGTCGCGCCCGGCATCCTCCCCGGTCACCGCGAGGGCCAGTGCCGCCCGTGCGTGCACGACGGAAAGGCCGCCGTGGCCGCGCTGGCCGACGCGGGCGGGCTCACCGGACCGCTGAACCTCTGGTACGAGGCGAACCGCGGCGACGACGCCTGGGTGAGGACCGTCGCCGACCAGCTCCGCAAGGAGCTCAGGCTCGACGCGCGCCCGCACCCCGTCACCGGCCTGGCCAAGGCCCTGGACGACCGCGAGGTGGACGGTCCGTTCGTCGTCCACACCACCGCCGCCTACCCCGCGCCGATCGCGGCGCTCGCACCGCTGCTGGACGCCGGGACCGGCTTCGACGACGACTACACCGCCGATCTCGTCGCCCAGGCGGAGCGCGCGGCCACCCCGGACGAGGGCGTGATCCCGGCACGTCTCGCCGAGAGCGCCCTGCTTCGGGACCTGCCGGCGATGCCGCTGTGGACCTACCACGACCACCTGGTGTGGTCGGAACGCGTCCGCGGCGTCACCGCCGGAGCCTTCACCGGCCTCCGCCTCGCCGACCTGTCCGTCAAGGACTGATCGTCACGGCGCGGACGGGCCGTCGTCGGCGGGCTTCACGGCCTTGCCGGTGATCGGCGAGATCGTGCCGGCGCACAGGTCGCGGCTTCGCAGGTTCTCGACGATCGCCGGGATCGCCTCGATGGTCGCCGGATATCCGTCGTGCATGAGGATGACCTCGCCGGACTGGACGGTGACGGCCTCCTCCACGATCTCCTCGGCGGACTTGCCGCTCCAGTCCCGGGTGTCGACGTCCCAGATGATCTCGGCCAGGCCGAGCCCCGCCGCGACCGACTTCACCGTGGCGTCCGTGTTCCCGTACGGGGGCCGGAACAGCGCCGGCGCCGTCCCGGTGATCTTCTTCAGCAGGTCCTGGGTGCGTTCGAGCTCCGTCCGGATCTCGTCCTCCGGCAGCTTCGTCAGCTGCGGATGCGACCAGCTGTGGTTGGCGATCCACATGCCGGCCTCTTTCTCGGCGGCGACCAGCGGCTCGTTCTTCTCCGCCTTCTCACCGATGTTGAACAAGGTGGCCCGGACGCCGTTGTCCCGCAGCGCGGAAAGGAGCGGGACGGTGTATTCCGGCGTGGGGCCGTCGTCGAAGGTCAGGCCCACGTAACCCGCCTCGCACTCGCCGTCCCCGGGCGAGGGCGCCGCATGGGCGGAGGGTGTCGCGGCGACCAGGAGCCCGGCCGCGAGCGCCGCGGCCGCCGCGCGGACGGGGCCGCGGAAGGCCGGGGCGGATTTTCCGGGGGCGGGGGCGTGTCGGGGCATGCGCGTTCCTCACGGTGATCGTCCGCGGGCGGGACCCCAATTGTGAAAACACCCCCGAAACCCATGTCAACAATTCGGCGCGGCCATTCCGGTTTGTGAAATTTCATTCGGCGGATCAAGTCGCGGTTCAGAGCGTGAGTTAATGGAGCGGTCGGTCTCGCCCGCGTCCAGCGGGACGTGTCCGTCGTCCACGAGGTCACACGGCAGGTCGGTGACCTGATCCACGGAGGGTCCAGTGCGCGTCCACCATCTCGACTGCGCTCCCATGCTGGAGATCGAGCCCGCCGACGGGCCGGACGGCCCGCTGCGGCCCGCGCGGGCCGTCGGGCACGTCCTGCTGGTCGAGACGGACACGTCCGGGCTCGTGCTGGTGGACGCCGGCATCGGCCTGGGCGACATCGGTGACCCGTCCGCCCGGCTGTACGACGACTGGGTGGAGCTGGTCGGGCCCACGCTCGACCCCGCCGCGACGGCCGTCCGGCAGGTCGAGGCGCTCGGGTACGCGGCGGGCGACGTCCGGCACGTCGTCCCGACGCACCTGCACCGCGACCACGCGGGCGGGCTGAGCGACTTCCCGGACGCGGCCGTCCACCTGTTCGAGGCGGAGCGCGCGGACGGCGGCAAGACCCCCGCGCAGCTCGCGCACGGCCCGAAGTGGGTCGCCTACGCGGACGGGCAGGGCGAGTCCTGGCACGGGTTCGACGGCGTCCGGCCCCTGGACGGCGTGCCCGAGGACGTCCTGCTGGTCCCGCTCGGCGGCCACTCGCCCGGACACGCCGGCGTGGCGGTGCGGGACGGGGGCCGCTGGCTGCTGCACGCCGGCGACGCGTACATGTACCACGGGGAGGTCGACCGTCCCGAGCCCGTCACGCATCCGCTGATGGAGTTCGTCCAGGAGGGCGCGGAGGTCGACCGGGAGCTGCGGCTCGCGAACGTGGCACGGCTGCGCGGGCTCGCGCGGGGCGGCGAGGTCGAGGTGTTCTGCGCCCACGACCCGTGGGAGCTGGCCCGCTACCGCTGAGACAGCCGGTGCGAGAGGCCGGTGTGGCGGCGGCCCGCGCCCGCCGTGCGGACGGCGGCGGCCAGCGCCCGGCGCGACCCGACGAGGACGACGAGCCTCTTCGCCCGCGTGATCCCCGTGTAGAGCAGGTTGCGGCGCAGCATCATCCACGCGCCGGTGGTGAGCGGGATGACGACGGCCGGGTACTCGCTGCCCTGCGAGCGGTGGATCGTGATCGCGTAGGCGTGGGCGAGTTCGTCCAGCTCGTCGAACGCGTAGTCGACGCTCTCGTCCTCGTCGGTCACGACGGTCAGCGACTGCTCCTCCAGCGACACCGACGTGACGACGCCGACGGTGCCGTTGAACACGCCCGCCTCGCCCTTGTCGTAGTTGTTGCGCAGCTGGGTGACCTTGTCGCCGACGCGGTAGACGCGTCCGCCGTAGCGGCGTTCGGGACGTGCGTCGTCGTGCGGGGTGAGGGCCTCCTGGAGCCGCGCGTTCAGTTCCCCGGCCCCGGCCGCGCCCCGGTGCATCGGCGTGAGGACCTGGACGTCGCGGCGCGGGTCGAGGCCGAACCTGCGCGGGACGCGGTTGGCGACGACGTCCACGGTCAGCTCGGCGGCCTCGTCCTGCTCCTCGCACGGGAACAGGAAGAAGTCGGGGTAGCCGTGCGTCTGCGGGTGGTCGCCGGAGTTGACGCGGTGCGCGTTGACGACGATCCCCGACCGCTGCGCCTGCCGGAAGATCTTCGTGAGCCTTACGCGCGGGATCACCTCGGCGCCGAGCAGGTCGGCGAGCACCTCGCCCGCGCCGACGGACGGCAGCTGGTCGACGTCCCCGACGAGCAGCAGGTGCGCGCCGCGCGGGATCGCCTTGACCAGCTTGTTCGCCAGGATCAGGTCGACCATGGAGCACTCGTCGACGACGACCAGGTCGGCGTCCAGGGGGCTGTCCTGGTCGAACTTGGCGTCGCCGCCGGGCTGGAGCTGGAGGAGCCGGTGGACGGTCGCGGCCTCGTGCCCGGTCAGCTCGGCGAGCCGCTTGGCGGCCCGTCCGGTCGGCGCCACCAGGACGATCTTCGCCTTCTTCGCGGCGGCCAGCTCCACCACCGACCGGACGGTGAAGCTCTTGCCGCAGCCGGGCCCGCCGGTCAGCACCGACACCTTCGACGTCAGCGCCAGCTTGACGGCGTCCTCCTGCTCGGGCGCGAGGTCCTGCCCGGTGCGCTGCCTCAGCCACGGGAGCGCCTTGCCCCAGTCGACGTCGGCGAACGCTTTGAGTCGGTCGGTCGGCGTGTCCAGTAGGTCCAGGAGGCCGCGCGCGAGGGAGCGTTCGGCGCGGTGGAACGGGACCAGGTAGACGGCGGGGATCGTCGCGGCGTCCTCGCCCTCGCCGGGGATCGGCTCCCGGACGACGCCCTCGTCACGGGCCAGCTCGTCCAGCGCCGGGACGATCAGCTCCCGCCCCACGCCGAGGATCTTCTCCGCCGCCGTGACGAGGTTCGGCTCGGGCAGGAAGCAGTGGCCGTCGTCGGCGGCCTCCGACAGCGTGTACTGGAGGCCCGCCTTGATCCGCTCGGGGCTGTCGTGCGGGATGCCGACGGCCTGCGCGATCGTGTCGGCGGTCTTGAAGCCGATGCCCCACACGTCCGACGCGAGCTGGTAGGGCGTCCTGCGGACGGTGTCGATCGACTCGTCGCCGTACCGCTTGTAGATGCGGACGGCCAGCGACGTCGACACGCCGACGCCCTGGAGGAAGACCATCACCTCCTTGATGGCCTTCTGCTCCTCCCACGCGTCGCCGATCCGCTTCGTCCGCTTGGGCCCGAGGCCCTGGACCTCGACGAGCCGCTCCGGCTCCTCCTCGATGATCCGCAGGATGTCGGTGCCGAAGTGGCCGACCATCCGGTCCGCCATCACCGGGCCGATCCCCTTGATCATGCCGGAGCCGAGGTAGCGGCGGATGCCCTGGATCGTCGCCGGAAGCACGGTCGTGTACGAGTCGACCTCGAACTGCTTCCCGTACTTGGGGTGCGAGCGCCACCGTCCGACGAGGCGCAGGCTCTCCCCCACCTGCGCACCGAGCAGCGCGCCGACGACGGTGAGCAGGTCGCTGCCGCTCTTGGCGGTCGCGACGCGGGCGACGGTGTAGCCGGTGTCCTCGTTGGCGTACGTGATCCGTTCCAAGACTGCGTCAAGCTCCGCCGGACGCGGCGCGGCGTCGGGCGTCGGGGAGGTCGGCACGGTCACCATGATGGCCGATCCCCGCGACGGGAGGTCACGATCCCCGCGACGGGAAGTGACGACGGCAACTTGGCCGGATCCGGCAGGCGTTCTAGATCTTGCGGTGATCGCGACGTACGGTCCGGGCGCACCCCGTACGGCGCATGAGAGGTAATGCTGGTGTTCCGCTCCCGAACCCGGGCGCTGGCGGCGCTGACCGCCCCCGCCGTGTCACTGACCCTCATCCTGTCCGCCGCACCCGCCGCGGCGTCGCCCGCAGGCGGCGAGAAACACCCGATCCCCGGCTTCACCGACGAGAACTCCGCGTGGCAGCGGCGGTACGAGAAGCAGTTCAGTGCCGTCCCGTCCGCGAAAGTGGCCCGCGACCTGGACGCCGAACTGGCGAGCGAGCCGGGCCTCGCCACCACCACCGGCGACTGGCGCCGCGTGCAGCGCATCGTGGCGCGCTTCAAGTCGTACGGGCTGAAACCCGAGGTCACGACCTACTACGCCTACCTGTCCATGCCGGAGCGCGTGAAGGTCGAGATGACCGCGCCGGACCGGCGGACGCTGCCGGTCAAGGAGAAGAAGCGGCCCTGGCAGAAGCACTTCGACGACGTCATTCCGGGGCACAACGGGATGTCGCCGTCCGGGGACGTCCGCGGCGAGGTCGTGTACGCCAACTACGGGCGGCCCGAGGACTTCGCGCTGCTGGAGAAGAACGGCGTCTCCGTCAAGGGGAAGATCGTCCTCGCCCGGTACGGGGCGGTGTTCCGCGGGATCAAGCCGCGCGAGGCGGCCAGGCGGGGCGCGAAGGGCGTCCTCATCTACTCCGACCCCGCCGACGACGGGTTCACGAAGGGCAAGGTGTACCCGGAGGGTCCGTGGCGCCCCGCGGACGGCATCCAGCGCGGCAGCATCGCGCAGATCCAGCTCGCGGCCGGCGACCCGCAGACGCCAGGCTGGCCCGCGGTGAAGGGCGCGCACCGGATCCCTCCTTCGGAGGCGCCGATGCTGAAGGACCTCGTCCCGACGACGCCGATCTCCTACGGCGCGGCGGAGCCGCTGCTGCGGGCGCTGAAGGGCGCCGAGGTGCCGAAGGAGTGGCAGGGCGGCCTGCCGTTCACGTACCGCTTCGGGCCGGGCGGGACGGAAGTCCATCTGGACCTGAAGAACAAGTTCGAGGTGCGTCCGCTGTGGAACGTCACCGTGCGCGTCCCGGGAAGCGAGCACCCTGAGCAGGAGGTCATCCTCGGCGCGCACCACGACGCGTGGGCGTACGGGAGCAGCGACAACCTGTCCGGTACGGAGAACGTGCTCCAGGTAGGGCGCGGCCTAGGGAAACTCCTGGAGAAGGGATGGCGCCCTAAGCGCACCATCGTCCTGGCCACCTGGGACGGCGAGGAGTACGGCCTGTTCGGCTCCACCGAGTACGCCGAAGAGCGTGCCAGGCAGCTCCGCAACGCCGTCGCCTACGTGAACATGGACGGCGCCGGCGGCTCGAATTTCGGCCCGTCGACGACCCCGGCCCTGGACCAGTCCGTCATCGACGCGACCAAGGAAGTCCAGTGGCCCGGCACGGACGGCACCCTGTACGAGGCATGGAAGAAGCAGAACGACGGCAAGACGCCGATCGGCCGCATCGGCGGCGGCTCCGACTTCCAGGCGTTCTTCCAGCGGTACGGCGTGCCCGCCATGGACCTGGGCTCGTCCACGACCGGCAGCGCCGGCCAGTACCACTGCTCGTGCGACGACCACTACTGGATGTCGAACTTCGGTGACCCGACCTGGGGCTACCACACGGCGATGTCACGGCTCGTCGGCATCGTCGCGCTGCGGCTCGCCAACGCCGACGTGGTCACGCTCGGGTACCGTCCCTACGCCGCGGAGACGGCGCGGTACCTCGCCGACTTCACCGACGAGCAGCGCAAGCGGCTGGGGTCGGTGGTCGTGGACGTGTCCCGCAGCGTCGCGCAGGCCAAGGCGTGGCAGGACGCCGCACGGGCCCTGCAAGCGCGCGCGGACGAGGCGCTCCGCGACGGCGACACCGCCGCGTTCCGCCGCCTCAACGACCGGATCATGCAGGCCGAACGCGACCTGCTGACCCAGGACGGGCTGCCCGGACGTCCGTGGTACAAGCACCAGATGTACGCGCCCGGCATCGACACCGGCTACGCCACGCAGCGGCTGCCCGCGCTCTACGACGCGCTGTTCGTCGACCGGGACGTCCGTACCGCGAAGGCGTACGAGGCCCGGCTGTACCGCAGCCTGCGCGACGCGACCCGCACCCTAGACCCGCGAGGAGACGGCTGAGGGAGTCGCGCCGGTCGAGACCTCCAGCACGCCCGTCTCGGTGACCAGCGCGGTCACGAGGCGGGCGGGCGTGACGTCGAACGCCGGGTTGACCGCCGCCATCGAGCCGGGGGCGGCGGGCACGCCCCTCCAGGACCGGACCTCCTCGGGGGCGCGCTCCTCGATCGGGATCCCGCCGCCGTCCGGGACGGCCAGGTCGACCGTGCTCCACGGCGCGGCGACGACCAGCGGGATCCCGGCCTCGGCGCACGCCAGCGCCACCCCCAGCGAGCCGATCTTGTTGGCGGTGTCGCCGTTGGCGGCGATCCGGTCGGCGCCGATGACGGCCACGTCCACGAGGCCGCGCAGGATCGTGCTCGGCGCGGCGGCGTCCACCTGGACGGCGCAGGGGATCCCGGCCTGGCCGAGCTCCCACGCGGTGAGCCGGGTGCCCTGGAGGAGGGGGCGCGTCTCGTCCGCGTAGACGAGCTCGACGCGGCGCCGCTCGTGCAGTTCCCGGACGACGCCGAGCGCCGTGCCCCACCCGGCCGTGGCGAGGGCCCCGGCGTTGCAGTGGGTGAGGATGCGGAGCGGCCGGTCCTCCGTCCGGTGGAGGATCCAGTCCGCGCCGAGCGCGCCGATGGCGCGGTTGCCGCGGACGTCCTCGTCCAGGATCGCCTGGGCCTCGGCGACGACCGCGTCCGCGCCCCCGGCGACGAACGGCCGCACCCGGTCGACGGCGGCGGCCAGGTTGACCGCCGTGGGGCGGGCCCCGCGGACGAGGTCGATCGCGGCGTCGCGGCGGGCGTCGTCCCACCCCTCGCGGGTCGCCTGCCGGACGGCGATGGCGACGCCGAACGCGCCCGCCACGCCCAGCGCGGGCGCTCCCCGCACGACCAGCCGCCGGATCGAGTCCACGAGGGCGCCGACGTCGCGCACCACCACGTACTCGACCCGTTCGGGCAGGAGCGTCTGGTCCAGCAGCCGGAGCCCGTCGCCCGTCCATTCGAGGGTCCGCACATCGGTCGTCATGGTGTCCATCATGCCCGGAAAATCCCCGGAAAGCCCCACGCCGCCGGGCTTTCCGCCTCCGCCCGCTCCGCCTCGTGACCTGCGGTAACTTGACATGAGTCGAACCCATGTTCGAAATTGGACGCAGCGGCGGGGAGAGGAGGGACGGGCGTGCCGGAGGCGGCGCTGCGCGAGCTGGCGGCGGCACTCGACACCGGAGTGCCGGACGCGGTGCCCGTGCTGCCCGCGCTGCGCGCCGTCGTCCCCGGCGGCGGGCTGCGGCCCGGCTCCGTCGTCGGCCTCGACGGGCCGGGCGCCGCGTCCCTCGGCCTCGCGCTCGTCGCGGGCGTCTCCCGGCACGGCGGGGAGGACGGCGCGGGCGGCTGGTGCGCGGTCGTCGGCGTCCCGGGCTTCGGCGTCGTCGCCGCCGCGGGCATGGGCGCGGTCCCCGAACGCCTCCTCCTCGTCGACGACCCCGGCGACCGCTGGCCCGACGTGGTCGCCGCCCTCGCCGAGGCCGTCGACCTGATCCTGCTGTGCCCGCCGGAGCGGCCCGGCGCGGCCGCCGTCCGGCGGCTGTCGGCGCTGGCCCGCAAGCACGGCTGCGTCCTCACGCTGACCGGCGCGTTCGCCCGCGACTGGCCCGGCGCCCGGCTCCGCCTCCGGATGGACGACGTCGCCTGGGAGGGCCTCGCCGGGGGGCACGGGCGGCTGGCCGGACGCCGCGTCCAGGTCGTCGCCGAGGGCCGCGACGCGCCGGGCCCCGGCCGCCGCGCCCGCCTCTGGCTCCCCGCCCCGGACGGCGCCGTCAAGCCGGACGAGACCGTCCGGCCGCCGCTGGAGCTCGTCCCCCCGCCGGAAGACAGGGCGATCGCATGACCCGGGTCCTGGTCGTCTGGTGTCCGGACTGGCCCGCCACGGCGGTCGGCGTGGACGCCGCCACCCCGGGGGCCGTGGTCGAGCAGGGGCAGGTCGCGGCCTGCACGGCGGCGGCGCGGGCCGAAGGCGTGCGGCGCGGGCAGCGGCTCAGGGACGCGCAGCGCCGCTGCCCGGAACTCGTGGTGCGGGAGCGCGACGTCGACGCCGAGGGGCGGCGTTTCGAGACGGTCGCGGCGGCGGTCGCGGCGCTGACGCCCCGGGTGGAGGTGGTGCGGCCTGGGCTGTGCGCGATCCCGGCGCACGGCCCGGCCCGGTTCTACGGCGGCGAGGAGGCGCTGCGCGTCCTCGTCCAGGACACGGTCGTCGAGGCCGGGCACGACTGCGGCTCCGGCGTCGCGGACGGGCTGTTCGCGGCGGAGCTGGCCGCGCGCGCCGGACAGGGCGGGGTGGTGGTCCCGGAAGGCGGCGCGGCGGGGTTCCTCGCGCCCTATCCGCTGTCGGTCCTCGATCGTCCTGAGCTCGCCGACCTGCTGCGGCGGCTCGGGATCAAGACGCTCGGCGACTTCGCGGCGCTGCCGTCCGGGCACGTCGCGGGGCGGTTCGGCGCGGACGGCGCGCTCGCGCACCGGATGGCCAGGGGCGAGGAGCCGCGCCCGCTCGCGCCCGTCACCGGCGCCGAGGACCTGACGGTCCGCGGCGACTTCGACCCGCCCGCCGAGCAGTCCGAGCGGGTGGTGTTCGCGGCGAAGCGGCTCGCGGGCGAGCTGCACGAGGCGCTCGCGGCGGGCGGGTTCGCGTGCGTCCGACTGGAGGTCGCGGCCGGGTTCGCGGACGGGCACGTCCTGCGGCGCCTGTGGCGGCACGACGGCCTGTCGTCCCTGGCCGTGGCCGAACGGGTGCGCTGGCAGTTGTCCGCCCACCGTCCGGCGGACGGGTCCGAGGACGTCTGGGGCGGCGTGACCTGGCTGGAACTTGCGCCCGACCAGCTCGTCCCGGACGAGGGGCGGCAGGAGGGCCTGTGGGGCCGGACGTCCGTCACCGACCGGATCGCGCGGGCCGCCGACCGCGTCCAGGCCCTGCTCGGCCACCACGGGATCACGCGGCCGGTGCTCGTCGGCGGGCGCGGGCCCGGCGAGCAGGTCGTCCGCGTGCCGGTCGGCGACCTGCCTCCCGCCGACCTGCCCGAAGGCCCCTGGCCAGGACGCGTGACGGCGCCCGCCCCGGCGTCCGTCCCCCCGACGCCGCCCGACGTCGAGCTGGTCGACGCCGCCGGAGCGCCGGTGGTGGTGTCGGCGCGCTGCGAGGTGTCCGCGCCGCCCGCCGCGCTCGCGCTGCGCGGACGTCCCGCCGCGATCACCGGATGGACGGGCCCGTGGCCCGCCGACGAACGCTGGTGGGACGCCGACCGTTCGCGCCGCCGCGCCAGATTCCAGGTCACCACGGACGACGGCGCCGCCTACCTGCTCGCCGTCGAAGGAGGCCGCTGGCACATCGAGGGCGTCTATGACTAACTGGCACAACCCGCCGATCTCATGGCGGGAGTTCGAGGAGCGGCTGTCGTGGCGCCGGTCCGAGCAGCACCCGTCCGAACAACGCCCGGACGAACCAGCCGAGCCGGACGAGCCGCCGCGCGGTCCCCTTCGCGCCGGGACGGACGTGCCGTGGGCCGAGCTGCACTGCCATTCGTCGTTCAGCTTCCTGGACGGCGCCAGCGACCCGTCCTCGCTCGTCGAGGAGGCGGCGCGGCTCGGCGTGCGGACGATGGCGATCACCGACCACGACGGCATGTACGGCGCGGTCCAGTTCGCGCAGGCGGCGAGCGGCTCCGGGATCGGGACGGTGTTCGGCGCGGAGCTCAGCCTGGGCCTGCCGGGCCCGCAGACCGGCGAGCCCGACCCGGCCGGACGGCACCTGCTGGTGCTCGCGCGCGGCGCCCCCGGCTACGCGCGGCTCTGCTCGGCGATCACAGCCGCGCAACTCGCGGGCGGGCGGAAGGGCCGTCCCGTCTACGACCTGGACGCGCTGGCGGCCGCGCACGACGGGCACTGGGCGGTGCTGACCGGCTGCCGGAAGGGGCCCGTCCCGGCGGCGCTGGAGTCGGGCGGCCCGGACGCGGCGGAGCGGGAGCTGCGGAACCTCGTCGCCATGTTCGGACGCGAGAACGTCTTCGCCGAGCTGATCGACCACGACCAGCCCGACGACGACCACCGCAACGACGTCCTGTTCGAGCTGGCCCAGAAGGTCGGCGTGGATGTCGTGGCGTCCAACAACGTGCATTTCGCGGCGCCGGGTGCGGACGCGAGGCTGGCGCAGGCGATGGCCGCCGTCCGGGCCCGGCGCAGCCTGGACGACATGGTGGGCTGGCTCCCGGCGAGCGGCACCGCGCACCTCAGGAGCGGCGCGGAGATGGCGAAGCGGCTGGCGCGGTTCCCCGGCGTCCAGGAGCGGACGGTCGCGCTCGCCGAGGAATGCCTGTTCGGCTTCGACGTCGTCGCACCTCGCCTGCCGGACTGGCCCGTCCCCGACGGGCACGACGAGGCGAGCTGGCTGCGGCACCTCGTCGACGAGGGCGCGCTGAAGCGCTACGGCCCGCCCGAGCGGGAGAAGGTGTCCGGCGCGTACGCGCAGATCGCCAAGGAACTGGACGTCATCGAGGACCTCCGCTTCCCCGGCTACTTCCTGATCGTCCACGACATCGTCGAGTTCTGCCGCGAGAAGGGGATCCTGTGCCAGGGGCGAGGCTCGGCGGCCAACTCGGCGGTCTGCTACGCGCTCGGCATCACGGGCGTCGACGCCGTCCGGCACGGGCTGCTGTTCGAGCGCTTCCTGTCCCCCGGACGCGACGGCCCGCCCGACATCGACCTCGACATCGAGCACCGCCGCCGCGAGGAGGCCATCCAGTACGTGTACCGCAAGTACGGGCGGGAGTGCACGGCGCAGGTCGCGAACGTCATCAGCTACCGGCCGCGCATGGCCGTCCGGGACGCGGCCCGCGCGCTCGGCTTCTCCCCCGGCCAGCAGGACGCCTGGTCGAAGGGCATCGACTCGCGCGACCCGGTCGGCTCGGAGGCCGACATCCCGGGCCCGGTCATGGAGCTGGCGAACCGGATGCTGCGGCTCCCCCGGCATCTCGGCATCCACTCCGGCGGCATGGTGATCGCGGACCGTCCGGTCGGGGAGATCTGCCCGATCGAGTGGGCGACGATGCCGAACCGCAGCGTCCTGCAGTGGGACAAGGACGACTGCGCCGCCGCCGGGCTGGTGAAGTTCGACCTGCTCGGCCTCGGCATGCTCGCCGCGCTGCACGACTGCTTCGACCTGGTCGACGAGCACCACGGCCGCCGGTACGACCTCCAGTCGATCCCGCCGGACGACGACCTCGTCTACGACATGCTGTGCGACGCCGACACGGTCGGGGTGTTCCAGGTCGAGTCGCGGGCGCAGATGGCGACGCTGCCGCGGCTGCGGCCACGCGAGTTCTACGACCTGGTGGTGGAGGTGGCGCTGATCAGGCCCGGCCCGATCCAGGGCGGGTCCGTCCATCCGTATCTGCGGCGGCGAAAGGGCCTCGAACCGGCCCGGTGCCCGCATCCGCTGATGGAGCCCGCGCTGTCGCGGACGCTCGGCGTCCCGCTGTTCCAGGAGCAGATGATGCAGCTCGCCGTCGACTGCGCCGGCTTCACGCCCGCCGAGTCGGACCAGCTCCGCCAGGCGATGGGCGCGAAACGCGCGCCCGAGCGCGTCGAGCGGCTGAGGGCGCGCCTGCTGGACGGCATGGCCGAGCGCGGCATCCCCGCCGACATCGCCGAGAGCGTGTACGAGAAGATCCTCGGCTTCACCGGGTTCGGGTTCCCGGAATCGCACGCGCAGAGCTTCGCGCACCTGGTGTACGCGAGCTCCTGGCTGAAGCGGCACCATCCGGCCGCGTTCACCGCCGCGCTGGTGCGCAACCAGCCGATGGGCTTCTACTCCCCGCAGAGCCTCCTGGCCGACGCCCGGCGGCACGGCGTCGTGGTCAGGGGCGTGGACGTCAACGCCAGCGACGTCCACCCCACGCTTGAGGAGGCCGTGGAGGTCGACTCCGATCATCCGCACGCGCCGTCCGAGCCGCAGCCCGCGATCCGGCTCGGCTTCGCCGGGATCCGGAACCTGGGCGACGCGGCGGCGGAGGCCATCGCGGCGGGACGGCCCTACGCGAGCATGGAGGATCTGGCGCGGCGGGTGCCGCTGTCGTCCGGGGCGCTGGAGGCGCTCGCGACGGCGGGCGCGGTCGACCGGTTCGGGCTGTCGCGGCGGGAGGCGCTGTGGGCGGCGGGCGCGCTCGCGGGCTCGGGCCCCGGGCAGCTGGAGGGCGTGACGCCGGGCGCGTCCGCCCCGCCGCTGCCCGCGATGACGCCGATCGAGGAGACGCTCGCCGACCTGTGGGCCACCGGCGTGTCCCACACCCATCCCGTCGCGCACGTCCGGGAGGCGCTGGACGAGCTGGGCGCGCTGTCGTCCACCCGCCTCGCGGAGACGCCGGGCGAGACGAACGTCGTCGTCGCCGGGCTCGTCACCCACCGGCAGCGTCCCCCGACCGCCGGCGGCATCGTCTTCATGACCCTGGAGGACGAGACGGGCATCATCAACGTCGTGTGCCCGCCGCAGGTGTTCCAGCGGCACCGCGGCCTCGCCGTCGACTCGCAGGCGCTGCTGGTCAGCGGGCGGCTGGAGCGCGCGGACGGCGTCGCCAACGTCCGCGCGACCCGGCTGCGGCGGCTCCCCGTACCAGGACGCGTCCGCGCCCGCAACTTCCACTGACGGCGGATCGGGCGGCCCGCGCTAGAACCTCGCACCGTCCTCTGTCATCGTATGGATCGTTGGGGCCGCGTGCCGCCGTGGGTGCGGTCGCCAGGACGCGGCTCATGGGGGCGGAAGGTGATCTCCATGGACGCGACCTCCCTGCGTGAGCTGCGCCCAGACGATCCCACGCGGATCGGCTCGTACCGCATCGAAGCCAAGATCGGCGAGGGCGGGATGGGCGCGGTGTACCTCGGCCGCGACCCGGGCGGGCGGCCCGTGGCGGTCAAGGTCGTGCGGCCCGCGCTGGCGGGCGACCGGACGTTCCTCGCCCGCTTCCACGACGAGGCCGCCAACGCGCAGCGCGTCGCGTCGTTCTGCACCGCGCAGGTCCTGGAGCACGGCGATGACCTCGGCCTCGCCTACATGGTCACCGAGTACATCGACGGCCCGTCCCTGCTCGACCACGTCGCGGAGAAGGGCGCGCTGTCGCCCGGCATGCTGCACGGCGTCGCGGTCGGCGTGGCCGCCGCGCTCGTCGCGATCCACAGCGCGGGGCTGGTGCACCGCGATCTCAAGCCGAGCAACGTGCTGCTGTCCATCTCCGGCCCCCGCGTGATCGACTTCGGGATCGCGCGGGCGCTGGACATGGCGTCGTCGCACACCCGCACCGGCCAGGTCGTCGGCACCCCCGGCTGGATCGCGCCCGAGCAGATCACCACGCAGAACATCACCCCGGCGGTGGACGTGTTCGCGTGGGGCTGCCTCGTCGCGTACGCGGCGAGCGGGCGCAACCCGTTCGGGCAGGGCTCGTTCCAGATCCTGGCGGCCCGCGCCGTGCACGCCGAACCGGAGATCGGCGACCTGCCGGGGTCGCTGTCCGGGCTCGTCCGGTCGGCGCTGCGCAAGGACCCCGAGCAGCGGCCCAGCGCCCGCGACCTGCTGCTCGCCCTGGTCGGCGGCGCGGGCGAGGCGGACGTGACGTCCGAGCTGGGCCAGACGTGGTCGGCGCCGCCGCCCGTCTTCCCGGCCGGCGGCGACCCGAACGCCACGTCCCGGGACGTCACCGCCCCGGCCCCCGTCACCACCCCGGTCCCGCCGCCCGGCCCGTCGCCGTCGCCCGTGCCCGCTCCCGGGCCGACCCCGCTGACCACACCGTCCACCGAGCGGGTCGAGTACGGGTACTCCCGGCGCACCACGTTCATCGTGTCCGCCGTCGCGGCCGCCCTCGTCGCCGCCGCCGTCGCCGCGGGCCTCTACTACCTCGCCCGGCCGGACGACGACCGGCCGAGCGGGGGCGGCGCGCCCGCGACGGCGCTCCCGTCCGGGCCGATGCTCGTCCGGATCGACACGGCGTCCGGCTGGCCGAAGGAGTGCCACGGCGACCTCGGCCTCTACAAGCCCGGCGACCGGACCGCGACGACGCTCGTCGGCGGGCCGCAGTGCGACATCCTCCCCGAGCGGTCGCCGGACCAGAAGCGCATCGCGTTCACCAGGCAGCTCGACAAGGCGGCCGAGGCGTGGGTGGTGAACGCCGACGGCGGCGGCGCGCGGAAGGTCACCGACATCGTCCGCGGCAGCCGGGTCACGTGGTCGCCGGACGGCGCCCGCCTGGCCTACGTCGCCGAGAAGGACGGCTTCCGGCAGATCTTCACGATCCCCCTGGACGGCGGCCGGGCCACCCAGCTCACCACCGACCCCTCGTTCAAGGACGACCCGATGTGGTCGTCGACGAACCGGATCGTCTTCTGGAGCAGGCAGACCGGCGACGACCAGATCTACACGCTCGACCCGGGCCGTCCCGGCTCCCCGTGGACGCGGCTGACCAAGGACGGCGTCCGGTCCGTCGACCCGGAGTGGTCCCCCGACGGGCGCCGGATCGCCTTCACCCGCGGCCCCGACGAGCACAGCAACATCTGGATCATGAACGCGGACGGCTCAGGACCGCGCCAGCTGACCACCGGCGCCGAGGACGACATGGACCCGGCGTGGTCCCGCGACGGCAGCTGGCTCTGCTACGTGCGCGGCGCGGTCGCCAGCCCGGTGATCCACGCCGTGCGCGCGGACGGCACCGGCGACCGCGTCCTCACCCCGGCGAACCGCACCTTCGGCCACCCCTACTGGGGGTAGTCGGCGGGCCGGCGGCCGCGTGCTAGTCGCCGCGGGACGCGGCGGCGGGCTCCCCCGGGGTCTCCGGCGCCCCCGGGGCGCCGACGGCCGGGGGCTGGAAGCGGGCCAGGGCGCTCGGCCACCACATGTGCCGTCCGACGTCCAGGTTCAGGGCCGTGACCAGCACCGACCGGACGATGAACGTGTCGAGCAGCACCCCGAACGCGACCGCGAAGCCGAGCTCGGCGACGAACACCAGCGGCAGCGACCCGAGCGCCGCGAACGTCCCGGCGAGCACCGCGCCCGCCGAGGTGATGACGCCGCCGGTCGCGGCGAGCCCGATCAGCGCGCCGCGCCGCGTCCCGGCCCGTTTCGCCTCCTCGTGGACGCGGGTCATCAGGAAAATGTTGTAGTCGGTGCCGAGCGCGACGAGGAACACGAACGACCACAGCGGGAACGACGGGTCCGCCGAGTGGAATCCGAACACGTGGTTGAACATGAGCGCGCTGACGCCGAGCGCCGCCCCGTACGACAGCACGACCGTCGCGACGAGGATCAGCGGCGCGACGAGGGCGCGCAGCAGCATCGCGAGGATGCCGAACACGACGACGAGGACGATCGGGATCACGAACTTCTGGTCGCGGCGGGACGCGTCGTTGATGTCGAGCGTCACCGCCGACGAGCCGCCGACCTCGGCGTTCGCGCCCGGCACGGCGTGCACGGCGTCCCGCGCGTTCTTGACGGCGGTAAACCCGCGTTCGGTGTCGGGCCCCGCGGCGAGCGTGCCCTCCAGGTAGACGAGGCCGCCGGACGGCTGCCCCGGGTTGTCGCCGGCGAGCTTGACGTCCGCGATGTCGGGGACCTTGGCGAGGGCGGCGCGGACGGCGTCCTGCGTCCCGTCCTTGGCGACGATCTGGATGGGCGAGCCGCTGCCCGCCGGGAAGTGCCGTCCGAGGACCTCCTCGCCCGTGACCGAGTCGGGCTTGCCGGTGCTGAACGACTCGCTGGCCGGCAGCGAACCCGTCCGCAGCCCGAACAGCCCGGCCGCGAGCGCGCCGAGCACGACGGCCGTGACCAGCCACGTCACCCGCGGCCTGACGGCGACGGCGGCGCCGACCCGCGCCCACATCCCGCGTTCGGCGGGCTCGTCCGTGCCGAACCTGGGGCGCCGCGGCCAGAACATCCACCGCCCGCAGATCACCAGCAGCGCGGGCAGCAGCGTCACCATCGCGGCGAGCGCGACGGCGACGCCGATCGCCATCACCGGGCCCATGCTCTTGGTGGAGTTGAGGGTGGCGACGAGCAGGCACAGCATGCTCAGCGCGACCGTCGATCCGCTCGCGACGATCGCGGGCCCGGCGCGGTGCAGCGCGATCGCCATCGCCTCGTGCCGGTCCTTGTGCCGCCGCAGTTCCTCCCGGTAGCGGGCGATGAGCAGCAGCGCATAGTCGGTGCCCGCGCCGAACACGAGCACGGTCAGGATGAACGCCGCCTGCCCGTTCACCGTGAGCCCGGCGTACTCGGCCAGCAGGTAGATGGCCGCCTGCGCCGCGATCAGCGCGAACCCCACGCAGACCAGCGGCGCGAGCCACAGGATCGGGCTGCGGTAGGTGAGCAGCAGGATCCCGATGACGATGGCGGCGGTGATGAACAGCAGCGACTTGTCGAACCCGGCGAACACGTTGCTGAAGTCGCCCGCGTACCCGGCCGGTCCGGTGACGTGCGCCTCAAGGCCCGGGGCGCCCTTCTGGACGATGTCGCGGTAGTCGTCGACGGCCGGGCCGAGCAGATCCCACCCGTCGTTGCCGACCTGGACGTTGACGAGGGTCTCCAGCGCCTTCCCGTCCTTCGACGGGACCGGGCCCTGGACGCTGACGGCGAGCCGCCGCGGCGGAGCCGAGCCCTTGGGGTCGCCGGTGACGGCCTGGAGGCGCGGCACGTCCGCCGCGGCCTTCGCCCGGTCGGCGGCGGTGATCGCGGCGCCGTCCCGGTGGTAGACGACCACGGCGGGGAACGTGTCGGCGGGCACGAACCGCTCGGACAGCTCGACGATCCGCGTCGACTCGGCGTCCTCGGGCAGCCACGCCGACGCCTCGTTCGACTGCGCGCCGGTCAGCTTGCCCGCGAGCGGCATCGCCACGGCGAGCAGAACGATCCAGACCCCCAGCACGACCCACTTGCCGCGCCGTCCGCAGGGCAGGGAGGCGAACTTGTACGCACGCGTCATCGGAACCCCCAGTTTTTCAGGCCACCGATCTTCCGCCGCCGATTCCCGCTCGGCAAGACATATCGCGTCTTAAGGGGCCCGGAGGCCGGTTCCGGTCAGCCGCTTGCGCAGACCCCGGCACGCAGTCCGGGCACTGTTCCCGCTGCTCAGGCTCCCGGTCGACCCCAGCCCTCATCCCCGCCCTCACGCCCCGGCCGCCCCCCGCACTCAGGCCCCGGTCGGCCTCGGCGCTCAGGCCCGTCCCTCGAACCCGGTCAGCCCCGGTCCTCAGGTCCGGTCCTCAGGTCCGGTCCTCAGGTCCGGTCCTCAGGTCCGGTCCTCAGGTCCGGTCCTCAGGTCCGGTCCTCAGGTCCGGTCCTCAGGTCCGGTCCTCAGGTCCGGTCCTCAGGTCCGGGGCTCGGGTCCGGTGGTCGGGGGCCCGTTCTGAGGTCGCGGTGCTCGGGTCCGGTGATCATGTCGAGGCGGCGGAGGATCACGCCCTCGCGCAGCGCCCAGGGGCAGATCTCCAGCTTGGTGAGCTCGAACAGGTCCATCGCGGCGTCCGCGACGATCGCGCCGGCGAGCAGCTGCGGGGCGCGCCGCTCGGACACGCCGGGCAGCTCGGCCCGCTCGGCCGCCGACATCGACGCCAGCTTCTCCGCCCAGTCGGTCAGGTCGTCGCCCGCGAGCGACCGCCGCTGGTACGGTCCATCCGCCGACGGCGCGGCGCCCGCGATGCGCGCGAGCTGCTTGAACGTCTTGGACGTCGCGACCGCGTGGTCCGGCGGGCCGTACCGGGTGACGTCCCCGACCCGGCGCGCGATCTCCGCCCGGACGTGCCGCCGCATTCTGCGGGCCTCGTCCGGGGGCGGCGGGTCGGCGGTGAACCGGTCCCGGGTCAGCCGGCCCGCGCCGAGCGGCAGCGAGAACGCCACGTCCGGCTCCTCGTCGATGCCGGACGCGATCTCCAGCGACCCGCCGCCGATGTCGACCACGAGCAGCCGTCCCGACGACCAGCCGAACCAGCGCCGGACCGCGAGGAACGTCAGCCGCGCCTCCTCCTCGCCGGACAGCGCCCTGATGTCGATCCGCTTGTCGGCGCGGATGCGCTCCAGGACCTTCTCGCCGTTGGCGGCGTCGCGGACGGCGGACGTCGCGAACGCGACCAGGTCCTCGACGCCCTTGTCCTCCGCGATCTGCAGCGCGTCGTCGACGAAGTCCCGCAGCTGGGTCTCGCCCTCGTCGGAGAGGCGGTCGCGTTCGTCCAGATGGTCGGCGAGGCGCATGTCCGCCTTGTGCGAGAACGCGGGCAGGGGCCGGGCTCCCTCGTGGGCGTCCACCACCAGCAGGTGCACGGTGTTCGATCCCACGTCCAGCACGCCGAGTCGCATGCTTATGACGCTAGCGGACGGCCTGCTAAAGACCAGGGCAGACCACCCCGCAACAGGCCATGACCGGCGCATTACCTACACAGTGTGACGGCGAGGACACAGAAATATGACCGTCCGGCCCCATCGGCGGCGGGGCCGGTGGCCGGCGACGGCTACGGTGTCGGGCATGAGGGGGTGCCGGGCATGACGACCGGATCGGAACGGCGCTGGCGCGTGCCGCACGGGCAGGTGGCGGTGAAGTGCGCGGGGGCGGCGGCCGTCACGGCGCTCGTCGTCCTCTACAGCCAGGACCGCCAGTTCCTGTTCCTGGCGGTCGCGGCGGCCATCGGCCTGAACGCGCTCGCGCTGCGCGACCTGGTCGCCCCCGTGCGGCTCGCCGCCGACGGCGACGGCGTCACGGTCGTGACCGGCTACGCGAGGCGCCGCCGCGTCCGGTGGGACGAGGTGACCGCCATCCGGGTGGACGAGCGGCGCCGGCTGCTCCTGCACACCCGCATGCTGGAGATCGAGACCGTAGACGACCTGCACCTGCTCAGCGCGTTCGACCTGGGCGCGGACGTCCACGACGTCGCCGACGAGCTGTACCGGCTCCGCGCCCGCACCGGCCCCTAACCCCGCTCCGTCACGGGCCCGCCGGTCACAGACCTGCGGGGGGCGGGGGGAGGTCGTCTGGGGTGGGGAAGGAGCTCTGCGCGCCCGCCCGGCGGACGGCGGCGGCCCCGGCCCGTGCGGCGTAGCGGGCCGCGTCCGGCAGCGCGTCGCCGCGCGCGAGCCGCAGGCACAGGGCGGCGGTGAACGCGTCGCCCGCGCCGGTCGTGTCGACCGCCTCCGCCTCCGGGGACGCGATCCGGATCGGCGCGGCGGCGCCGGGGGCCGTGCCGTCCGCGACCACGGCGCCGTCCGCGCCGAGCGTCACGACGACCGACCGGGGCCCTGACCCGGCGAGCTCCGCCGCCATCGCGCGCGGATCCCGGGGGGCGCCCTCGCCCAGCAGGTAGGCGGCCTCGTGCTCGTTGACGACGAGGGGGTCGCAGCGGGCGAGCAGCTCGTCCGGGACGGGAGCGGGCGGCGAGAGGTTGAGGACGATCCGCCCACCCGCCCCGGCGGCGACGCGGGCGGCGGCCTCCACGGCGGGCAGCGGCACCTCCAGCTGGAACGACACGACGGACGCGCCCGCGATCATCGCGCGGGCCGCGGCGACGTCGTCCGGGCCGAGCCGGGCGTTGGCGCCGGGCGAGACGATGATGCTGTTGTCGCCGTCAGGCCCGACCGTGATCAGCGCGACGCCGGTCGGCGCGCCCGGCGTCGTGACCAGGTGGGCGAGGTCCACGCCGTCCGCCGCGAGGGCGCGGCGCAGCAGCTCGCCGTGGCCGTCGTCGCCGACCCGTCCGACCAGCCCGGCCCGGGCGCCGAGCCGGGCCGCCGCGACCGCCTGGTTGGCGCCCTTGCCGCCCGGGTGCGTGGCCAGGTCGGAGCCGAGGACGGTCTCCCCCGGCGCGGGCCGCCGGTCGACGCCGACCACCAGGTCTGCGTTGACCGATCCGACGACGACGACATCCCAGTCCCGTGTGCCCACGGTGTAACGGACTACAGGGGCCGGGGCCGTCCGCGCAACCGCGCTCCGCCCAGACCCTGGCCCGGTCACCGCATGCGCAGCTGGGCCAGGTCGACCACCTCGGACAGCTCCGCCACGGACGGGTAGTACCCGCGGCCGACGAACGCGCCGTCCTTCGTCGCCAGCAGCGCGCTCTCGCCCCGCACCCCGGCGAACTCCGCCCACACCCGGTGCGCCCCGCTGAGCCGTACCGCGGTCACCCGCAGGCCGCCGGGCCCCGTCCAGCTCCTTTGATCATCCCCCATGCACAGAACGTTATGCTCTGTGACTTTCCGTGACTCACGCGGCCTCCGTGCCGGGTCACGAGCTGTTCCATGCGCGCTGACGGCGGGCGATCTTCTGGAACGCGTCCTTGAACGCGGTGAAGCGCTCGTCCCCCAGCTCCCGCCGGTGGCGCCGCTCGATGGCGGCGAGGATGGCGCGGGCCTTGGCGATCTCGTCGAGGCCGTGCTCGGTCGGGACGACGCGCTTGGCGCGGCGGTCGGCGGGGTCGGGCTCGCGCCGGACGTAGCCGAGGGCGGCGAGCTCGTCGACGATCGTCCCGACGATCTGCTTGTGCTGGCCGGACCGGGCGGCGAGCTCGGTCGCGCGCAGCCCGTCCCGGTCGAGGAACGCGAGGACGGTGCCGTGCCGCGGCCGGACGTCCGGATGCCCCTGCTCGGCCAGGCGCTGGAACAGCTCCTCCTGGAGTGCCCGCATCAGCTGTCCGGCCAGCATGCCCAGGTCGGGGTCCGCGCGCCCCGCGCCCGTGGACGCCGCCTCCATGACCGCCTCCATTAGTCACTAAGCTTGACTGTCAACGCTCACGACTGTAGCGCGCTCCCCATAGGGTCGGGCCCGTGGAACGCCGAGACTCCGTTGGAGGAGCGATGCACATCCGCCGCACGAGCGTGCACCATGCCTGGGACAACGCGATCGCGCCCGTCGCGACCGTCGCGCCGGGCGACGAGCTCACCGTCGAGACCGCCGAGGCGAGCGGCGGGCAGCTCGGCGCGGACTCCGGCACGGCCGAGGTCGCCGCGCTCGACTTCGGCCGCGTCAACCCGGTCACCGGCCCGTTCCGCGTCGACGGCGCCGAACCCGGCGACGCCCTGGTGATCGACGTCCTCGACCTGGAGACCGGCGCCTGGGGCTGGACGGCCAACATCCCCGGCTTCGGCTTGCTCGCCGGCGACTTCCCGGACCCGCACCTGCGCGTCTCCAAGATCTCCGGCGGGTTCGCCGAGCCGCTGCCCGGGCTCCGCGTCCCGGTCGTCCCGATGATCGGCACGATCGGGGTGGCGCCGCCCGAGCCCGGCGCGCACTCGATCGTCCCGCCGCGCCGCTGGGGCGGGAACATGGACGTCCGGCACGTCGGGCCGGGCGCGCGGCTCGTCCTGCCCGTCGGCGTGGACGGCGCCCTGCTGTCCCTCGGCGACGCGCACGCCGCGATGGGCGACGGCGAGGTGTGCGGCACGGGCATCGAGACCGACGGCGTGGCCCGACTCCGCGTGGACGTCCGCAAGGGCGCCGCCCCGCCCACCCCGATGATCGAGACGCACCCCCGCACCCACCGGACCGGCGCGGCGCTCGCCACCACCGGCGTCGGCCCCGACCTCATGCAGGCGGCCAAGGACGCCGCCCGCACCCTCATCGACGAGATCGCGGCCCGCACCGGCCTGGCCCCCGTCGACGCCTACCTCCTCGCCAGCATCGCCGCCGACCTGAAGATCTCCGAGGTCGTGGACGTCCCCAACTGGATCGTCTCCGCCCACATCGAACTGTCCTACCTGGCCTGAGCGGCGGGCCGCGCGAAGCTCAGCCCGCGGTCTCGAACCTCCATTCGCCGGAGCCGATCTCGAAGACGGCGCGGCCGTCGCGCATGCCGATCCATCTGGCGTCCGCCGGGGCCTTCGGCCTGGCGGCGCCGCCGAGGAGCGGGATCTCGACGCGGGCCCTGGTGCCGGGCGGGACGGTCACGTCCAGCCGGAGGCGCCGGCCGGTGCGCCGCCAGGACGTCGCCGCGTGGCCGCGCGGCGTCTCGTAGGTCGCGGCGGCGTGGGTGACGTCGCCGACGACGGCGGGCCGGACGAGGAGCGTCTCGTAGGCGACGGAGTCGTCGGCCTGGCCGAGGCCAGCGAGACCGGCGTGGAACCATTCGTCGATCGCGCCGAGCATGAAGTGGTTCTGCGAGTTGCCGGACGTGGGCCCGTCCCAGTTCTCGGTCAGCGACGTCGCGCCGTGGACGACCTGGTACCCGTAGCTGGGGTTGCCGGTCTGGGTGGCGAAGGCGTGGATGACGTCGTCGCGCCCGGCGGCGGACAGGACGTGGAACACCGACGGCAGCGCGATCTCGCCGACGGTGAGGTGGTAGCCCTTGGCCTTGATGGCGTCCACGAGGTGGGCGAGCACCGCGTCCCGCTTCCCGGCCGGGACGACGCCCATGTCGAGCGCGAAGGCGTCGCAGGCCTGGCTGCCGGACCCGTAGGTGTCTCCGGTGGCGTACTTCGCGTTGAACCCCGATCCGATGTCGCCGGCGTGGGCCTCGTACTTCGCGGCGTCGCCGTGCTCACCGATGACCTTGGCGATGCGGGCGAGGGCGGACACGGCGCGGTGGTAGCCGAACGTCGCGGTGACGCCCGTCGGGGTGCTGGTGTCGAACGCGATCCAGTCGCCGAGGCCGTAGTCGAGGAGGTGGCCGTCCGCCTTCCGGGTCAGGTAGTCCACGTAGCGGACCATGTTCGGGTAGTACGTGCGCAGCGTGGCGGCGTCGCCGTAGGCGCGGTACATCTGCCAGGGCGCGAACACGATGACGTTGCCCCAGTTGGGGTCGTCCCTGAACCCGCCGCCGAACACGGTGAACTCGGGCGCGATGTCGGGGACGAGACCGTCCCCGGTCTGGGCCTCCGCGATGGCGCGGACGATCTCGCCGTAGTAGGCGGTCACGTCGTAGTTGCGCGCGACGGCCGGGAAGACCAGGTTGGCCTGCTCCAGCCAGCCGAGCTTCTCCCGGTGCGGGCAGTCGGTCAGGACGGAGTACATGTTGCTCTGCACCGCCCGGTCGATGATCTTGTGGACGTCGTTGAGGAGGCCGTGCGAGCAGGTGAACGAGCCCGCCTCCTCGTTGGCGGCGCGCAGCACGATGCCGGTGACCGTACCGTCGTCCGGCGCGGACGGCAGCCCTTCGAGCTGCACATAGCGGAACCCGTGGTAGCAGAACCGGGGATGCCACGTCTCGGTGCCCTTGCCGGACAGGGTGTAGGCGTCCCAGATCGGCGAGCCGGTGGTGTGCTGGCTGACCGTGCCGTCCTCGTTGAGCAGCTCGCCGGGGCGCATCGTGACCTTCGTCCCGGCCGGTCCGCTGACGCGTAGCTTCGGCCAGCCCGCGAAGTTCGTCCCGAGGTCGACGACGTAGACGCCGTCCTTCGGCTTGGTGATCTTCTTGGTGCGGAAGGTGCCGGCGGGCTCGATCGGCGGCGACATCCGGGCGGCGAGGGCGGCGGTCGGCGAGGCGACCTTCACGGCGTCCGACCAGTCCCTGTCGACACGGCGGGCGTCGTGGTCCTCGCCGCCGAACCAGTTACTGAACGTCGTCGCGCCGAGGGCCGTCCGCCAGGACGCGTCGGACGCGACGACCTCGCGGGAACCGTCCGTGTAGGTGATTTCGAGCTGGGCCAGGAGGGTGGGCTTGCCGTCCGAGCGGGTGAGCTTCTCGTAGCGGCCCGGGGTCGGCGGCACGTGCGCCATGCCGTTGCCGAGTTCCACGTGCACGGTGTTGCCGCCGCGATGGAGCAGCCTCGTCACGTCGTAGGTGGTGTAGACGAGACGCTTCTTGTACGTGCTGTACGGCGGTTCCAGGACGGCGTCGCTGACGGGCCGTCCGTTCACGGTGATGTCCAGGACGCCGAGCGCTGTCGCGTACAGGCGGGCCGTGCGGACGCGTCGCCGACCGAGGTTGAAGTCGCGCTTGAAGACGGGGAGCGCCTCGGGCTGGAGGTGCAGCGGCGGCGGCGCCTCCTGACCCTTCACGGTGGTGGCCGTGTCGAACGTCTTGCCGTCAGTGGACGTCTGGACGGAGAAATCCTCAGGGAAGTTGGCCGTTTTCTCGTTGTCGGTCATGACGTCCGTACGCGGGTACAGCAGGACGCGGTCGAACCTCTGTTCCTTGCCCAGGTCGATCAGGATCCAGATCGGGTCGGCGAGGTCCTGGTCCTGGCGCTGCATGCTCGTGTAGCCGAAGGGGGCGGCGTCGCTGGTGAGCGAGCCGTCCGTGACGGCCTTCGGCTCCCACTGCCCGCCGACGGTGTAGCTCTCCGACGCGGACACCGGCGTGTTCAGCGCCACGTTCGCGCCGGACGTCCCGTCCTTCACCTGGATCTCGGCGAGCTGGAGCCGCGACACCTTGTACGGCCAGCCCTCCTTGATCGGGAGGCCGAGCCGGGTCACGTTCAGCCGGACGTACCGGGCCGAACGGGCGGCGAACGTCACCGTCGCGGGCTTCGGCTCCGGGCCGGCCGACCACGCGGGGTGGCCGATCCACTGGGCCGTCCAGTCGGCGGCGGCGAGGAGGCCCATCTCGACGTGGGACGGATCGCTCCACGCGGACGCGCGGCCCCGCTCGTCCCACACTCTGACCTGCCATGACGCCCGCTCGCGGGACTTCAGCGCGCGTCCGGCGTACACGGCGGAGACCGCGCCGCCCGCGACCTTCCCGGAGTCCCACAGGTCGGGACGGTGCAGGCGCGCGTCCGAGCTGGCCACGCGCACCTGGTAGGCCGTCTGCGCGGCGTTCTCGGGACCGGTGGCGAAGCGCCAGCTGAGGGTCGGCTTCGTGTCGTCGATGCCGAGCGGCGACCGCAGGTGATCGGCCCGCAGACCGACCGGCCGCAGCGTGCGCGCCCCGCCCCGGCTGGCGGCGGGCTCCGCGGCGGCGGGCGACGCGATCGCGCCACCGGCCGTGACGGCCGCGGCGGCGACGCCTCCGGCCTGGACGAACTTCCTTCTGGACAGCGCGTTCCTGGACGATGCACTCATCCGGGTCTCCTTCGCGGGGGTTTCGGTGAAGCGAAGCGGGTGGGGTTCAGGGCCTCACCTCGACGAGGTCGACCTCCAGGAGGTCGGCGACCGCCTTCAGATCGGCGACGCGGTGGCCGGTGCCGAGGGCCCAGTGGTGGGAGATGCCGGTGGCGCTCCAGGCGTCCGTCCACTCGCCGGGGTCGCAGCCGAAGTCGACGCGGGACGTGGTGTTGCCGATCTGGAGGAGCGGGCCGTCCACGGTCTCGCCCTCGGACGCGGCGAACGCGAACCGCCCGTCGCGGCGCTGGATGATCCCGAACGCCGTGACCGGGCCGTGCCGCACGTCGAACTCGACGGACACGCCGTAGCCGCGCTTGCCGTGGTAGACGCCGAGGCCGCGCAGCAGCGGCCGCCGGGCGCTGATCGCCAGGTGCGCGGGCCCATCGTGGCCCATCTCGACGTGCCCGCGCCGGAAGTCGAGCGCCTGCAGCTCGGTGAACGAGCCGCCCGCGCCGAGCCGGTCGGCGATCAGCATGGCCAGGGACGTGCGCAGCTCGTACTCCCCCGCCGCCGGGACGCCGCGGGCGGTGAGCAGCGACGCGCCGAGGATCATCCCGGCGCCGAGCCGCTCGTGGATCTCGCCGTCCAGGCCACGGTGGTAGTAGGCGAGGCTGTCGAGGGCGAAGTCGTCGACGAGGCGGTCGAGCCCGGCGGAGACGCGGGCCGCCCAGGCGAGGTCGTCGCCGTTCACGGACGGATCCAGCTCGAAGATCTTCTCCGCCTCGGCCCGCTTCGCGGCCGCCTCCGCGTCGGTGACCTTCTCCACCCGGACGCGCAGGTCGTCGAACTCCAGCACCTCGACGTGCCCGCCGAAGTTGGCGGACACGAGCGTGAGGTCGGTGGAGACGTCCAGCATGCCCGGGTACAGGTGGCCCATCAGCCCGTGCCGGCCCCGGCGCAGCGCGGCCCGCACCCCGGCCGCCCGCACCCACCGGCCGATCCTCGTCCAGGCCCGCTCGTCCTCCAGGTGTCCGGACACGGACCGGAACGGGACGCCGCAGCGCGCGAACGCGTTCGCCATCTCCGGCAGCGGGCAGGCGCCGCAGTAGGCGAGCCACTGCCCGGTGTCGAACGTCGCGTGGTCCATCGACTCGGTCGGCTGCAGGTTGATCAGCAGGACCGGCGCGTCCGCGCGCTGCGCGACCGGGACGAGCATCGTCGCGGTCATGTAGGTGGTGAGGAAGCCGACGATGAGGTCGCAGCCGGCGGCGCGGAGCCGTTCGGCGGCGGCCGCGCCCTCCCGCGCGTCGGAGATGAACCCGGCGTCGACGACTTCCGCGCCGAGCCCCCGCATCCGCTCGGAGACGCGCTCGGCCGACCGCTTCAGCTGCGGCAGCAGATCCGGGAACTGCGGCCAGTAGGCGCCCAGGCCGCCGGCGACGAGGCCGACCTTCACCGGCGGTGGTTGCGCTGTCCTGTCTGGCATTCCTCTCCTCCTTGCGGCTAGCGGGCTGTGAGGGTGTGGCGCCCGGCGGGCGTCCCGTCGACGTAGACGTAGGCGCCGTCGCCGGACACGCCGGGCGCGGTGGGCCTTCCGTTCGCCCAGACCGTCCGGCCGTCGAGGGTGACGCGGCGGGTGGACGCCGTGACCGGCACGGCGAGGCGGCCGCGGGTGCCGCGCGGCGCGGTCACCGTCAGCTGGAACCCGTGCCTGCCCTTCCGCCAGGACGCCGCGATGTCGCCGCGCGGCGTCGGGACGGTCCCCTCCGCCCACGTCAGGTTCCCGGTGAACGGGACGACCGCCCAGGACGAGAACCCGGGCGCGGTGGGCCGGACGCCGAGGACGCGCGTGCTCAGCGTGACGGTCGGCTGGGCCGCCCAGCCGTGCGCGAGGCTGGAGAACTGCTTGAGGTTGGGCGTGCCGTCGGGCTGCATGTGCTCCCAGAACGCGGTGCCCGGGTCCTGCCTGAGCTGGTGGCCCCAGTACCTGCGGATCAGCTCCAGCCCGGCCGCGTCGCCGGTCTCCAGGCGGGCGTCGGCCTCGAACCCGCTCGGCAGCGGCGCGTAGAACGGCGGGATGCTCGCGTTCGGCGTCGACTGGGAGACGGTGAGCGAGCCGATCTCCGTCCAGTTGTTCCTGCGGAGGTAGGCCAGCGACCGGGTGGCACGGTCGCCGGAGGCGATGCCGGTGAGGACGGCCGCGACGTTGCCGTCCTGCGGGTAGGCGCCGGGGATCTCGCGGGACAGGCGGTAGGCGCCGGTCTCCTCGTCCCAGAGCTGATCGTTGACGGCCTTCTTCACGGCGGCGGCGCGCTCCGCGTACACCGTCGCGGCGGACGCGTCGCCGCGCGCCTTCGCCATCGCGGACATCTGCGCGAGGTTGCGGGCGTACAGGGCGTTGACGTACGTCTCATGCCCGCAGTTCCGGTATCCGTAATGGCCGCAGGAGCCCGACTTCTCGAAGGCGATCAGGCCCTCGCCATCCTTGCCGTCCTCGCCGTCCTTGTCGTCCTCGGCCCGGACGGACTCCAGCCACGCGGTCGCCCTGGTGAGCTGCGGCCACCATCTGTCCAGGTAGGCGCGGTCGCCGGTGTACCACCAGTGGTCATACATGTTGGAGACGAACCAGGTGACGTACTCGCCGTAGGTGCGCAGCTCGTTCTGGTTGTGCTGGCCGACGAGGCTGGCGGCGGGCATGTAGCCGTCCGGGAGCTGCTGGGCGGCCAGTGACGACAGCGAGTTCTGGACCGAGCCCATGTCGTAGGTGCTGACGTACGCGACGGGCGCCTGGACGGCGAGGTCGCCCTGCCAGACGATCCGGTCGCGTTTGCCGCCGTCGTAGATGACGGACGTGTTCGGGTCCGCGTGCGGCACCGGGTCGTCGGCGTGGTCGCCCTCGCCCGGCTCGTAGGGCCACTTCTTCGCGGTGCCGGACGCGCCCGTGTTGATCTGGACGGTGTACGCGCCCGCGTACCAGATCTTGTTGAGCAGGTCGTCGCTGGACAGGAAGTGGCCGCGGTAGCCGTCCAGGTCGCGCTGGCCGGGCGCGGCGGTGAAGTCTACGGACACGGCGTCGACGTCGACGTGACCGGGGCCGTCCAGGAAGAGGGTCGCGTACCGGAAACCGCCGCGCAGGTTCGCGTCGCGAACGGTGCCGGGGAGGGCGACGCCGTCCAGGGAGAGGGCGTGGCTGTCGGTGTCCCGCGTGTAGGGCTGTCCGGGGAAGCCGTTCCAGATGTTGGCGGTGTCGCAGCCGGGCGCGATCCTGCCCTGGCCGTCGTTGGCGTCCGGGGTCAGCGCCATGTACTTCACCGACTCGGAGAAGCAGGCGCGCAGCTTCGGCCGGGTCCCGTCCGGGCCAGACCGCGCGCCCGTCACGCGGACGTTCAGATGCCCGGCGACCTCCTTCCCGAAGTCGATGATCAGCAGCGGGGAGCCCGTCCGGTCGGCGGCGCCGGTGAGCCGGACGGAACGCCCGCCCTTCTTCAGCGCGGCGTCAGCCCGTCCGTCGATCTTCCCCTGGCGCGGGTCGGCCTTGAAGATCTTGGCGGGCTTGACGTCGCGGCTCGACGGCGCCAGCACGTAGGGCCGCCACTGCCCGGGACGCGGCGTGTACGAGGCGTCCTGCCAGGGGTCGCGGGGGCCGTGCGGGGCCGCGCCCGCGGGGAGGGCGAGCGCGGCCGCGCTGGTGACCGTGAGTGCGGCGGCGACGGCGGCGCGGGCGAGGGAACGGCGTGCGGTGGGGGGAACCATCTTCTCTCTTTCCGTCAGCGCGAGGCGGTCAGGGTGGAAGTGCCGGTCAGGCCGGGGACCTGCACGAAGCCGTCCCGGACGACGACGCCAGGCCGCACGGCGGTGCCGTCCCGCCAGACGATCCGGCCGTCGACGCGGACCTCCTCGGCGCCGGACGCGGGCACCCCTGCCGTCGCCGTCGTGCCGCGCGGCGCGGCGACGCGGAGCGTGAACGTCGTCCCGGACTGCCGCCACCCGGCCGTGATGGCGCCGTGCGGCGTCGGCACCCTGCCCTGCGCCCAGCGCGGGCCGCTCGCCGGGCGCGGGAGGACGGTGAACGTCCCGAACCCGCCGGACGTCGGCGTGACGCCCAGGACCTGGTTGGTGAGGAACGACGTCGGCGCTGCGGCCCAGCCGTGCGACAGGCTCGTGTAGGAGCCGAGCTGTGGCGCGCCGGACGGGCTGACGTTCTCCCACAGCGTGCCGGGTTGGCGCCCGCCGAGCATCGGGTACCAGGTGCGGCGCAGCAGCGACATCGCCCCGGCCATGTCGCCTTCGCCGGAGTGCGCGAGCAGCGAGTGGGACGACACGAACGGGCTGATGTACCGCGGGACCACGCCGCCCGCCGCGTCCACGGTGAGGTCGCCGTTGGGGTTGGCGAGCCTGTCGCCGAAGAACTTCAGCACGGACGCGGCGCGCTCGCCGGTGGCGACGCCCGCGACGACCGCCATGGCGTTGCCGTCCTGCGGGTGGCGGGCGTCGGACGGGCTGACCTTGTACGCCCCGGCCGCCGGGTCCCACAGGTGGTCGTTGATCGCCTTGGCGGTGCGGGCGGCGTGCGCGCGGTAGGTGTTCGCGAGTCCGGTCTCGCCCTTGGTCTCGGCGGCCCGCGCGGCCTGCCCGAGCACCTTGACGTACAGCGAGCCGACGTAGGTCCCGCCCGCGTCGTTGCCGTAGCCCCAGGTGCCGCCCGCGCCCTTCATGGTGAGGAGGCCGTCGGCCCCGGCGTTGGACTCCAGCCAGGCGACGTTCTTCTTCATCGCGTCGTACCACTTGTCGAAGAACGCCTGGTCGCCGGTGTAGAGGTAATGGGTCCAGTAGTTGTGGACCCACCAGGCCGCGTACTCGCCCCAGGCCATCTGGTAACCGTGCTTATCGGTCAGGTACATGCCGGGGATCTGGCCGTTGCCCGCCTGGCCCTTCGCCATGAACCCGACCGCGTTCGCGGACGGCGCCGCCAGGCCGGTCGACAGGTACGACACCGGGTCGGCGATGGCGTTGTCGCCGCCCCAGATCATCCGGTCGCGCTTGGCGCCGTCGCTGATGATGCTGTCGCCCTCGCCGACGATCGCGTCGTTGCGGACGGGCCCCTCCCGTCCCGGGTAGGGACGTCCGGTCGCCGGGTCGATCGTCGACAGCTGGACGGTGTAGGCGCCCGCGTACCAGAGCCGGTTGAGGGTGTCGTCGCTGGACAGGAACGCGCCCTTGTAGCCGTCCAGGTCCGGGTTGGCGGGGTCGGCGGTGAACTTCAGCCGCAGGTCGGACAGCCGGGCCTCGCCGGGCCCGTCGAGGAACACCATCAGGTAGCGGAACCCGCCGCGGATGACGGGGTCGGTCATCGCCGTCCGGCCCGGCTTCGTCTCCAGGTAATGGGTCTCGGTGGCGAGGCCGACCGGATCCTGGCTGTAGTCGGACGCGGTGGTGAGGTACTGCGCGCTCTCGCTGAACGCCAGGCCGAGCTTGGGCGTGCCCTTGCGGACGTCCGCGGTGACCTGGATCTGCCCACCGACCTCCCGCCCGAAGTCGTAGACGACGTAGGGACGGCCGTATTCGTTGGACGTGAGCGTCGTCGTCCCATGGCGGAACGCACCGGACGGGTTTCTGACCGTCCCGCCATAGGGCGCGACAGGGGGACGACCGTTTTCGCCGAGCGTCCACACGGCGTGAATGCGGGCTCCAGGCCCGGGCTTGCCGGTGTTCCGGAACGTGACCCGGATGTCCTTGGACGCCCCGACGAGCTGCTGCGGAACCGTGACGTCGTAGTGGACGAGACCCGCCTTGTCCCCGCTCCACACTCCCGCCTGCGCCGAGTCTGGCTTGCGCTCGTGGACGACGTTGCCGTTCACCAGGACCTCGTAATTGGCGGTGGCGCTCCCCGCCTCCTCCACGCGAAGCGTGACGGCACGGCCGGGCGTGACCCGCATGCGGTAGCCGAAGCTCGCCCCCGCCTTGTCGCCCGTCTGGCGCGTCATCACGCCGTCCGCCTTGCCGGTCGTGGACGACCCGGCGTCCAGGTCGTGCCCGTCCTTCTCCGACGCCTCGGACGCGGCCGTCACGTAGTCGCCGTTCAGCCCGTGCGACTCGTCCACCTTCACCGGCCGGACCGTCCGGCTGGAAGGCGCGAGAACGTAATGGTCGGCGCGGGAAAGGGACGGCAGCCCGAGCGGATCCCGGGGCACGGACGCCGCGGCGCCGGACGGGACCGCGACCAGCGCCGCCACGCCCAGCCCCAGACCGGTGACGAGGGAAACCTGCGAACGCGTGAACTTCTTGGCCAGATGCATCGTTGACCTTTCGGGTTCGATTTGGTCGAGCGGGCCCATCACGGCCGGCCGGCGGCCCGGGTGGGGACGGTGCGGACGCGGCGATGTGAGCGCCGCGGCCGTGCGGTCCGGGCCGCCGGCCGGCCTCCTCAGCGCAGGAACGCGGCCGGGACGCCGGCGTCCACGGGGATGTGCAGTCCGGTGGTGTGGGTCAGGTCCCCGCCGGTGAGGGCGAAGACGGCGGCGGCGACGTGCTCGGGCAGCACCTCGCGCTTCAGCAGCGTCCGCTGCGCGTAGAACTCGCCGAGCCGCTCCTCCTCGACGCCGTACACGGCGGCGCGCCGCGCGCCCCAGCCGCCCGCGAAGATCCCCGAGCCGCGGACGACGCCGTCCGGGTTGACGCCGTTGACGCGGACGCCGTGCTCCCCCAGCTCGGCGGCGAGCAGCCGGACCTGGTGCGCCTGGTCGGCCTTCGTCGCGCCGTAGGCGATGTTGTTCGGCCCGGCGAACACCCCGTTCTTGGAAGAGACGTACACGATGTCGCCGCCCATCCCCTGCTCGACCAGCACGCGGGCGGTCTCGCGGGACACGAGGAACGAGCCGCGCGCCATGACGTCGTGCTGGAGGTCCCAGTCGGCGGCGGACGTCTCCAGCAGCGGCTTGGAGATCGACAGCCCGGCGTTGTTGACGACGAGGTCGACGCCGCCGAACGCCAGCACCGCGTCCCGGACGGCCGCCGCGATCTCGTCCTCGGAGGTGACGTCGGCGGCGACCGCGACGGCCGCGTCGGCGGCCCGCGGCGCATTCGCGCCGATCTCGGCGGCGACCTTCTCGGCGGCCGCGGCGTCCCGGTCGGCGACGACGACGCAGGCGCCCTCGGCGGCGAGGCGGCGGGCGGTGGCCGCGCCGATGCCGGAGCCGCCGCCGGTGACCAGCGCGACCCGCGCGGCGAGCGGCTTCGGCGCGGGCATCCGGCGGAGCTTGGCCTCCTCAAGCTCCCAGTACTCGATGCGGAACTTCTCCGCCTCCGGGATCGGCGCGTACTCCGACAGCGCCTCCGCGCCGCGCATCACGTTGATCGCGTTGACGTAGAACTCTCCGGCGACCCGCGCGGTCTGCTTGTTCGCGCCGAAGGAGAACATGCCGACGCCGGGGACGAGGACGATCGCCGGGTCCGCACCCCGCATCGGCGGGGAATCGGCGGCGGCGTGGCGCGCGTAGTAGGCGGCGTACTCCTCGCGGTAGGCGGCGTGGAGTTCCTTGAGCCGGGCCTTGGCGTCGTCGAGCGGCGCGTCCGGCGGCAGGTCCAGGACCATCGGGGCGACCTTCGTCCGCAGGAAATGGTCCGGGCAGGACGTGCCCAGCGCGGCGAGCCGCGGATGCTCGGCGCGGGACACGAAGTCGAGCACCGTCTCGCCGTCGGTGAAATGCCCCACCTGCGGACGGTCCGTCGACGCCAGCCCGCGCAGCAGCGGGAACAGCGCGGCCGCCCGGGCGCGCCGCTCCTCCTCCTGCAGCGCCGGATGGACGACCTCGCCGAACGGGTCGGGCCTGCCGTGCTCGGCGATGTACGCCTCCGCGGTGCGGATGATGTCCAGCGAGTTGGCCTGGCACTTTTCGCTCGTCTCGCCCCACGCGGTGATGCCGTGCCCGCCGAGGATCACGCCGATCGCCCGCGGGTTCGCCCGCTTGATCTCGGCGATGTCGAGGCCGAGGCGGAAGCCGGGACGCCGCCACGGCGCCCACGCCACCCGGTCGCCGAAGATCCGCCGGGTCAGCTCCTCGCCGTCCGCCGCCGTCGCGATCGCGATGCCGGAGTCGGGATGCAGGTGGTCGACGTGCGCGGCGTCGACCAGGCCGTGCATGGCGGTGTCGATCGACGGGGCCGCGCCGCCCTTGCCGTGCAGGCAGTAGTCGAACGCGGCGACCATCTCGTCCTCGCGCTCGATCCCCGGATAGACGCCGGTCAGCGCGCGCAGGCGATCCAGGCGGAGGGCGGCAAGGCCGCTCTCGGCCAGCGTTCCCAGGTCGCCGCCGGACCCCTTCACCCACATCAGCTCGACCGGCGACGCGGTCACCGGGTCCTCCACCACCGCCTTGGCTGACGCGTTCCCGCCGGCGTAGTTGGTGTTGCGCGGGTCGGACCCGAGCGCGTGCGAACGCTCGATCAGCTGCCGGACCTCGGGCGGACTGCCCGTCATCAGCCTCTCCTCACCTGGAATCGATGGGTGCCGGGACCGGCCTCGAAACGGCCGGCGCCGAGCGCGCGTGCGCCGTCCAGCGCGACGGCGGTGGCCGGCAGGCGCACCTCGGCCATCGCGCCGACCGGCACCTCGGCGCGGAACGCCAGCCGCCCGCGTTCCCGCCGCCAGCTCACGGCGGCGCGGCCCCGGACCGTGTCGACCGACGCCTCCGCGTGGGCGAGCCCGGCGGGCAGGCAGGGCCGCATCAGGATCCGCCGGAACCCGGGCGCGGCCGGCTCGATGCCCGCCACGTACCGGTAGAACCACTCGTCGACCGTGCCGAGGAAGCCGTGGCCGCGCGAGCGCGAGCCGAGGTGCCACATCTCCCACAGCGATGTCGCGCCGTTGGCGAACCAGAACCCCCAGCTCGGCTCGGTCGTCTGCGTCGCCACCCGGTACGCGAGGTCGGCGTGGCCGTGGTCGCACAGCACCGGCAGCAGGTACTTGGTGCCGAGCACGCCGGTGTCGAGGTGGCCTTCGCGCGTCTCGGCCACGTCGTGGACCAGGTTCGCCACGACCGCCTTGACGTGCTCGGACGGCACCAGCCCGAACGCCAGCGCCAGCACGTTCGGCGTCTGCCGGTAGGCGTCGTCGGCCCGGTAGAGGCCGCGCCCGGCGTCCAGGTACGCCGCGTTGAACGCGCGGGACACCTCGGCGGCCTTGCCGCGCAGCCGCCGCGCGTCGGCGTCCTTGCCCAGCTCAGCGGCGATCTCGGCGAGCTGGACATGCGTGCGGTACACGTACGCGGTGCCCATGAGCGCGTTCACGGCGCCGCTCTGCGCGGACGGCGCGTTGTAGTCGCCCCACTCGTCGGTGCTCAGGCCCCGGCCGTCGAGCCGTCCCGCCTCGTACGCGGCGTACCGGACGAGCGAGTCGTAGTACTCGGCCAGCGCCCAGCGGGCGTCGTAGTACCGGTGCAGGTTCCACACGGTCGCGACGTACTGGTTGGCCCAGGACGGCGACGGCGGACGGAACCCGGGACGCGGCTGCGGCGCCCACGACGCGATGTTGCCGTCCTCGCCCTGGGTGTCGCGGATGTCGGTGAGCCACTTGGCGTAGAAGCGGCGCATGTCGTAGTTGGCGAACGCGGAGTCCTCCATCAGGCCCGCGTCGCCGGTCCACGGCAGCTTCTCCTCCATCGAGCCGTCGGTCGGCACCGACACGTGGTTGTTGAGGAGGGTGGAGCGGGCGGCCTCGTGGATCTGGTTCAGCAGGCCGTTCGCGCAGGTGAAGCGGCCTGTACTGGCCACGGCGGTGTGCAGGCGCAGGGCGCGCAGGGCGTCCCGTCCGGGCGTGCCGGGGTAGCCGCGCACCTCGACGAACTGGAAGCCCTTGTAGCTGAACGACGGCTGCCAGACCTCGGTGCCCTTGCCGCTCAGCACGTAGGTGTCGGTCTGGTCGCGCCCGCCGGGGTGGACGGTGCCGTCCGCGGTGAGCCGTTCGCCGTGCCGCAGCCGGACCTCCGTCCCGGCCGGGCCCCGGACCTTCAGCCGGACGATGCCCGCGATGTTGACGCCGAAGTCGTACACGTGCACGCCGGGCGCGGGATGGGTGATCTCGACCGGGCGGATCGAGTCGGTGATCTTGATCGGCTCGATCGCCTGGGCCCGCACCTCGACTCCGGCGGTCTTGATCGGCTTGGCGGGCGTCCAGCCCTTGTCGTCGAAACCGGGCGCCGACCAGCCGGGGACGGCCAGCCGCGCGTCGTAGTGCTCGGTGTCCGGGGTGACCGCGCCCGCGAACGCCGGGCCCGGGGCGGTCTTCCAGGTGCCGTCGCCGACGACCGCGGCGCCGTCCGCGACCAGCCGGAACAGCAGCCGCTGGCGGCCGTCCCAGCCCGTGCCGGGCTCCGGCACCGGATCGCCTGGCCCCATCTTCCCGGTGCCCATCCCGCCGAACCAGCCGCGCCCCAGCGCCACCCCGACCGCGTTGCGGCCCCTGACCAGGTGGCGCGTGACGTCATGGGTGACGTAGCCGACGCGGCGCGCGTAGTCGGTCCACGCCGGGTCGAGCATGTGGTCGCCGACGCGTTCGCCGTTGACGAACAGCTCGTGGTATCCCAGCCCGCAGATGTACGCGCGCGCCCGCGACGGCCGCGCCCGCAGCGTGAACTCCTTGCGCAGCAGCGGGTTGAACGGCCGGGGGAACGCGACCCCGTTGGTGATCTTCAGCTCGCCGTCCGCGACCGTGCCGCCGCTCCACCGGTACGGCGCGCGGCCGGTGAAGTCGTCGTCGAACGGCGCGCCGCCGGTGACGGTGATCCGCCGCAGCACCCCGGCCTCGCGGCCGTCGGTGCGCAGCCCGATGGTGCCGGACGCGAACGTGTCGTCGGACAGGGTGTCCACGAGCGTGCCGTCCACGTAGGTGCGGATGGTGCCGCCTTGCGCGTCGATCGCGACCTTCAGCGGCGTGCCGATCAGCCGGTCGACGGGGACGGGCACGCTCTTCAGCACGCTCCAGGAGCCGTTGACCAGCTTGTGCGGCCGCAGCAGCGACCCCTCGGCGAGCTGCCACATGTAGCCGTTGGACCCGCCGTCGGCGCGGAAGAACAGGCCGAACGCCAGCTCGGTGACGGTGAGGTCGGCCTCCAGGCGGAAGTCGTCCCAGAGCGGCGCCGAGGAGCCCGGCCAGATCCAGCCCGTCCCCCAGTCGCCGACGCCCGTCTCCCACCAGCCCCGGTCGCTCCAGCCGGACGCGCCGCCCGCCGCGTCCCAGGCGCGCACCCGCCACTCGTACCGGCGGCCGGGCACCAGCCCGGGGCCGCCGTACACGATGTTCCGCGTCTGGGCCGAGGCGACACGGCCGCTGTCCCAGACGACGTCCCGGCCGGACGAGACCACGACCTGGTACGCCGTCTGCGCGTCGCCGCGGCGCGACGACGCCAGCAGCCAGCCGAGGCGGGGCGCGGGCTCGTCCATGCCCAGCGGGTTCGGCGCGTCCTGCACGTCGAGCGCGGTCACCCGCAGCCCGCCACCGGACGCCGCCGACGCCGCCGACGCCGTCCCGGGGGCGCCGAGCGCCGCCCCGGTCACGGCCGTGGCCCCCAGGAAACCTCTTCGTGAGATCATCACGCGCCCCATCCCGCCGCCTGCCCGGCCGTCCGCTCGGCGCGGACCTTCTCGAAGTAGCCGGACGCCTTGTACGCGGCGACCGGGTCCGGATGCAGCCCCATCTCCTCGCGCAGCTCCGCGAGCAGCGGCCGGACGTCGGTGTCGTAGGCGTCCATGAACACCGCGTTCGCGGCGAGCACGTCACCCGACGCCTGCGCGGCGGCCAGCGCCTCGGCGTCCACGAGCAACGCCTTCGCCGTCGCCTCCTGGACGTTCATCACCGAGCGGATCTGCCCCTGGATCTTCGGCTCGATGTTGTGGCACTGATCGAGCATGAACGCCACGCCCGTCTCGGCGTCGTAGCCGCCGCCCCGCACCACCTCGTACATGATCCGGAACAGCTGGAACGGGTCGGCCGCGCCGACCATCAGGTCGTCGTCGGCGTAGAAGCGGGAGTTGAAGTCGAACCCGCCGAGCTTCCCCTCGCGCAGCAGGAACGCCACGATGAACTCGATGTTCGTGCCCGGCGCGTGATGCCCGGTGTCGACGACCACCTGCGCCTTCGGGCCGAGCTTCACGCAGTGCGCGTAGGACGCGCCCCAGTCCGGCAGGTCGGTCATGTAGAACGCGGGCTCGAACAGCTTGTACTCCAGCAGGAACCGCTGGCCGTCGCCGAGCCGCTCGTACACGGCGGCGAGGGCCTCGGCCAGCCGGTCCTGGCGGGCGCGGATGTCGTCCTGCCCCGGATAGTTCGTGCCGTCGGAGAACCACAGCTTCAGGTCGCGGGAACCCGTCACGTCCATGATGTCGACGGCTTCGAGCAACTGGTCGAGGGCCTTGCGGCGGACGGCCGGATCGGGGTTGGTGACGCTGCCGAGCATGTAGTCGTCGTCCTGGAAGACGTTGGTGTTGACGGCGCCGATCCGCACCCCCCTCTCCTCGGCGTGCGCGGCCAGCGCGGCGTAGTCGTCCACCCGGTCCCAGGGGATGTGGACGGCGACGCGCGGCGCGACGCCGGTGAAGCGGTGCACCTGCGCGGCGTCGTCGATCTTCTCCTGCGGGGTGCGCGGCACGCCCTGCTGGGCGAAGACCTTGAACCGGGTCCCCGAGTTCCCGTACGCCCAGGAGGGAGTCTCGATCTGCTGGCGGCGCAGGGCGTCCTTCACCGCGCTGGAGTCGTTCACGTGTGACCTCTCAATCCAGGTGGAAGATCTCGGGGAGCGGCCGGATCCCGTCGTCGGGACGGCCGTCGAGGTCCTCGAAGTACGGCGCCATCTCCGCCTGCCAGCGCGCGTTGACCTCCGTGCGGGCCATCGCCTCCTGCGCGGCCTCGAAGTCGTCGGTCTCCAGGTAGCCGACGAGGAGGCCGTCCTCGCGCAGGAACAGCGAGTAGTTGTGCCAGCCGGTGTCGCGCAGCGCGTTGCGCAGGTCGGGCCAGACCGCCTGGTGGCGTCGCTTGTACTCCTCCAGGCGGTCCTGCCTGACCTTCAGCAGGAAGCAGACGCGCTTCGTGCGTTCGGGCATCGACGGGTCAGAAGTGGTACTGGTCGATGTTCTTGGCGTCGAACACGGTCGGCGGGCCGAGGATCACCTCGCCGTTGGCGCCGATCGCGCGCTCGCCGAGCCTGCCCGCCTTGAACTTCTCGCCCTGCGCGCCGGTGATCTGGCCGGACGCCAGCGCCGCCGCCGCGTAGGACGCGAGGTAGCCGAGGTTCTTCGGGTCCCACAGCTCGAACTGCTTGACGGTGCCGTCCTTGACGAACTTGCGCATCTGGTCGGGGGTGCCGAGCCCGGTCAGCACGACCTTGCCCTTGTACTTGGACCCGGAGATGTAGCGGGCCGCGGCGGCGATGCCGACGGTGGTGGGCGAGATGATGCCCTTCAGGTTCGGGTACGCCTGGAGCAGCCCCTGCGTCTGCTGGAACGACTTCTGGTCGTCGTCGTCGCCGTAGGCGACCTTGACGAGCTTCATGCCGGCGTACTCCGGCTTCGTCAGCTCGTCCTTCATGAACTTGATCCAGGTGTTCTGGTTGGTGGCGTTCGCGGTCGCCGACAGGATCGCGATCTCGCCCTTGTGGCCGAGCTGCTGGGCGAGCAGCCGGACCTCGCTGCGTCCGATCTCCTCCGAGCTGGCCTGGTTGATGAACAGGTCGCGGCACTGCGGGTTGGTGTCGGAGTCGTAGGCGACGATCTTGATGTCCTTGGACATCGCCTGCTTCAGCGGTCCGCACACCGCGTTCTCGTCGTTGGCGGCGATGAGGATCGCGTCGTGCCGCTGCTGGATGAGCGTGTTGATGTAGGACACCTGCGAGGACGCCGACGCGTCGGACGGCCCGACCTCCTTGGCCGCCGCCCCGAACTCCTTGGCCGCCGCGATCCCGGCGTTGTCGACGATCGTCTCGTACGGGTTGTTGACCTGCTTCGGCAGGAACGCCAGCTTCAGGTCCTTCTTCAGCGGCGCGTTCGGGTCGGCGGACGCCTTCCCGCCGGCCTTGGCGTCCCCGGAGCCGGACGAGGAGTCCTTGGTGGTCCCGCCGCAGCCGGCCAGGCCGAGCGCCAGGACGCTCGCCGCGGCGACGGCCGCCAGCCGGCGCGGGGCGCGCAGACGAATGGTCATCAGGGTGCCTTTCGATCTCTACGGGGTGGGATGAACGCGGCGGGGGTCATGGGGTCGCGGCCGGTCTCGCCGCCGGTCGCGCGGCCTGGCGTCTGCCCTGCGTCTCGCGGACGACGGCGATCAGCCGCGGGGTGAGGACGCTGACGATGAGCAGCAGCCCGGTCACGATCGACTGCACCTCGGTGGACACGTCGTTGAGCATCAGCAGGTTGCGGAGCAACCCGATCAGCAGCACGGCGGCGATGACGCCGCCGAGGGTGCCCTTGCCGCCGTCGAAGTCGACGCCGCCGAGCAGCACCGCCGCGATGACGGTGAGCTCCAGGCCGAGGCCGTTGTCGGCGCGGGCGCTGCCGTAGCGGAGCGTGTAGACGATCCCGGCGAACCCGGCGACCAGCCCCGACACGACGAACAGGAGTAGCTTGATCCGCTTGACGCGGATGCCGGCGAAGTAGGCGGCGTCCTCCTGCGCGCCGATCGCGAACAGGGACCGTCCGATGCCGGTGGCGTGCAGCACGACGCCGGTCACGACGGCGAGCAGCACGAACAGCGCGATCGGGTACGGGATCGGCGTGCCCGGGATGGACGACGTCGCAAGGTCGGTGTAGGTGGCCGGGAACTCGGAGATGGCGCCGGTGCCGAGCGTCACGTACGCGAGGCCCCGGTAGAGGGTCATCGTGCCGATCGTCACGGCCAGGGACGGCAGCCCCAGCTTCGTGACGAGCAGCCCGTTGACGAGCCCGCAGACGACGCCGACCGCGAGCACCAGCGGGATGATCGCCTCGATGGCCATGCCGCCGTCCCACAGCTTGCCGGTCAGCGCGCTGCACAGCCCGAGGACGGACGCGACCGACAGGTCGACCTGGCCGCAGACGACCAGCAGCGTCATCGGCAGCGCGATCAGCGCGATCTCGCTGAGGTCGTCGAGCGCGAACGACAGGTTGTCGTTGTTGGCGAAGTCGGGCGAGAACCCGGCGCCGCCCGCGAACACGACGACCAGCAGCGCGGTGACGGCGGTCTCCCACCGCAGCAGGCGGCTCATGACCGGCCCTCCCCCTTCGCGTCGGCGCGCACGTCCCGGTGCGCGGTGGATTCAAGGGATCGCTGTCTCAGCGCCCGGGTGACGCGGAGCGCCAGCAGCCGGTCGACGCTGATGGCGAGCAGCAGCAGGACGCCGGTGATCGCGTCCTGCCAGAACGAGTTGACCTTCAGCACCACCAGGACGCTGCCGATGGTGGTGAGCAGCAGCGCGCCGAGCGCGGCCCCGTACACGGTGCCGACGCCGCCGGTGATCGCGACGCCGCCGACGACGACGGCGCTGACGACGGTCAGCTCCCAGCCGTGCGCGGCGTCCGCGACGACGGTGCCGAACCGGGCGAGCCACAGCACCCCGGCGAGCCCGGCGAGCGCGCCGCTGACCAGGTAGGCGGTGAGGACACGGCGGCGGATCGGGACCCCGGCGAGCATCGCCGCCTCCGGGCTGGACCCGATCGCGTAGAACTCGCGTCCGGACGAGTACGACCGCAGGTAGTACCCGACCGCCAGCATCACCACCACGGTGATGATCGGCAGGTACGGGACCCCGAGGACGCCGTCGTTGCCGAGGCTCAGCACCGAGGACGGCAGGTCGGCGGCGCCGATCTGCTCGCCGTGCGCGATGCGGTAGTCGAGCCCCTGGATCACGTACAGGGTGCCGAGGGTGACGACGAGGGCCGGCACCCGGCAGAAGCTGACGAGCAGCCCGTTCACCAGGCCGCACGCGAGCCCGATCCCGACGCCGACCAGCACGACGAGGACGACGTTGCGGTCCCCGGCCGACGCGAACTTCCCGGACGTGAACGCCACCAGCCCGACCACCGACCCGACCGACAGGTCGATGTTGCGGGTGACGACGACCATGCTCTGCCCGACGGCGAGCAGCACCAGGATCGAGGCGTTGAGGAAGATGTCCTCGACGCCCTGGTGCGACAGGAACCGCGGGTTCGCGATCGTGGTGGCCACGACGAGGACGGCGAGCGCGCCGAGGATGCTCAGCTCGCGGGCGCGCAGCACCGTCTCGACCAGGCGCCGGCCGCCGCCCGGCGGCCCGCCCGAGCCCGGCTTGGCCGTGGACTGTGCGAGTGCGGTCATCGGTTTCAAGCCGCCTTTCCGGTGCCGGCGCGGCCGGTCGCGGCGGCCATCACGCTCTCCTCAGTCGCGTCCGCGCGGGGGATCTCGGCGGTGAGCCGGCCCTCGTGCATGACCAGGACGCGGTCGGCCATGCCGAGCACCTCCGGCAGGTCGGACGAGATCATCAGCACCGCGAGGTCCCGCGCGGCGAGCTCGGACAGCAGCCGGTGCACCTCGGCCTTGGTGCCGACGTCGATGCCGCGGGTGGGCTCGTCCACGATCAGGACGGTCGGCTCGGTGGCCAGCCACTTGGCGAGCACGACCTTCTGCTGGTTGCCGCCGGACAGGACGCCGACGGCGTCGCTCAGCCGGGCGTACTTGAGCTGGAGCCGCAGCCCCCAGTCGGCGGCGCGGTCCCGCTCGACCCTCCGGGAGATCAGACCGCCGCGGCCGGTCTCGCGGCGGAGCGCCTTCAGCCGGGTGAGGCCCATGTTGCGCTCGATGGACATGTCCATGACGAGGCCCTGCTGGCGGCGGTCCTCCGGGACGAGCGCGAGCCCGGCCGACATCGCGGCGGTGGGGCTGCCCGGCGGCAGCGCGCGGCCCGCGACCTCGACGCCGCCAGCGTCCCAGCGGTCGACGCCGAAGACCGCGCGGGCGACCTCGCTGCGGCCGGCGCCGACGAGCCCGGCCAGCGCGACGATCTCGCCGCGGCGGACCTCGAAGGACACGTCGGTGAACGCGCCCTCGCGGGTCAGCCGGGAGACCTTCAGCGCGACCTCGCCCGGCGTCACGTCCTGCTTGGGGTAGAGGGCGTCGAGGTCGCGGCCAACCATCCGGCGGACGAGGTCGTCCGGCGTGATGTCCGCGGTCGGGTCGGTGCCGACGTAGGCGCCGTCCCGCAGGGTCGTGACGCGCTGGCAGAGCTCGAAGATCTCCTCCAGCCGGTGCGAGATGAACAGGACCGCGCAGCCCTGCTCCCGCAGCGTGCGGGTGACGGCGAACAGCCGGGCGACCTCCTGGCCGGTGAGCGCGGCGGTCGGCTCGTCCATGATCAGGACGCGCGCGTCCCGGGAGATGGCCTTGGCGATCTCGACGACCTGCTGGTCGGCGATGGACAGGCCGCGGGCGGGCTGCCGCGGGTCCAGCGCGACGCCGAGCCGGCCGAACAGCGTCGCGGTCTCGGCGTGCATGGCGCGGCGGTCGACCCGGCCGAGCGGGCCGCGCGGCTGGCGGCCCATGAAGATGTTCTCGGCGACCGACAGGTCGGGGAACAGCGTGGGCTCCTGGTAGATGACGGCGACCCCGGCGGCCTGCGCGTCGGCGGGCCCGCCGAAGGCGACGGGCGCGCCGTCCACCCGTACCTCGCCCGCGTCCGGACGATGCACGCCTGCGAACGTTTTTACGACCGTCGACTTGCCCGCGCCGTTCTCCCCGGCCAGGGCGTGCACCTCGCCCGCGCGCAGCTCCAGCGTCACGCCCTGCAGGGCGCGCACCGCGCCGAACGACTTGCTCACGTTGACCAGCGCCAATGTCGGCGGCGCCGACCGGGCGGGTGCACTCATCGCGGCCCTCCTCGCGGAGCACGTCGGAAACGTTCCGATGAAAAACGTTTTAACAAGATGTTGCGGAGGACGCTAGATGTGAGCCGAAGCACTCGTCAAGAGGGAACCCGGCGGCCGGGCGGTCTAAGATCACCGGAAGCCCCGTGTTCACGGGGCCGAGGGAGTTTTGCAAGTCGTCCGCGGCCGGGACGGCCGCCCCGGTTTCCGGCCTCGTGGTCCCGACAGCGGGGTTGACACGTTTTAATGCGATGACCCAAAGTGAGCCGCACACCAGCGGACGGACCGGGAGCGAGCAGAGTGGGCACAGACGGCGCCGGGCGTCCTGAGAACCTCAGCAGGACGGTCGGCATCAAGCAGGTCGCGGCGCACGCCGGCGTCTCGCCGGGCACCGTGTCCAACGTGCTCAACCGTCCCGAGCGGGTGGCCGAGTCGACCCGGACGCGGGTCGAGGAGTCCATCAGGGAGCTCGGGTTCGTCCGCAACGGGTCGGCGTCCACGCTGCGCGCCGGGCACAGCAGCACGATCGGGCTGATGGTCCTCGACCTCGCCAACCCGTTCTTCACCGACGTGGCCCGCGGCGTCGAGGACACCGCGAGCGAGCGCGGCTACGCGGTGATCCTGTCGTCGTCCGGCGAGTCGGACGCGCGGGAGCAGCGCAACCTGCGGGTGTTCGCCGAGCAGCGGGTCCGCGGCGTGCTGCTGACGCCGGTCGGCGACGACGGCGAGGCCGCGTGGCGGCTGCGCGAGCGGAACGTCCCGGTGGTGCTGCTCGACCATCCGACGCCCCGCGCGAACCAGTGCTCCGTCGCCGTCGACGACGTCTCGGGCGGCGAGCTGGCGGCCGGCGAGCTGCTGGCCGGCGGCGCCCGCACGCTGGCGTTCGTCACCGGCCCTCCGGTGCTGCGGCAGTGCGCCGACCGGCGCAAGGGCGCGCTGCGGGCGCTGCGCGCCGCCGGGCTCGGCCGCGAGGCGATGCGGGAGGTGGCCGTCGGCGCGATGAACGCGCGGGCCGGGCAGGAGGCGGCGCGGCGGCTCCTGGAGGCGGGCCCGCCGCTGCCCGACGGGATCTTCTGCGCGAACGACCTGCTGGCGCTCGGCGTCCTGCGCGTCCTGCTGCAGGCGGGGCTGAAGGTGCCGGCTGACATCGCGCTGATCGGGTACGACGACATCGAGTTCACGGCCGCCGCAGCGGTCCCGCTGAGCTCGGTGCGGCAGCCCACCTACCAGCTCGGCAAGATCGCGACGGAGCTGCTGCTGGAGGAGTGCGACGACCCGGCCGGGCACGCCCACCAGCAGGTCATGTTCCAGCCGGAGCTGGTGGTGCGCGAGTCCAGCCGCCGTGCGGGAGGAGGCGCCTGATGCGGGTCGCGCTGTTCCTGACCTGCGTGAACGACACGCTGTACCCGGGGACGGGCAAGGCGGCGGTGCGGCTGCTCCGGCGGCTCGGCCACGACGTGGAGTTCCCGTCCGGGCAGACGTGCTGCGGGCAGATGCACCTCAACACCGGGTACCGGCGGCAGGCCCGGCACATGGTGAAGGGGTTCGCGGAGACGTTCGAGCCCTACGACGCGGTCGTGACGCCGTCCGCGTCGTGCGGCGCGATGATCCGCGACTGGCATCCGCGGCTCGCGCCCCGCTCCGCCGGGGTCGCGTCCCGCGTCTACGAGCTGTCGGAGTTCCTGGTGGACGTGCTGGGCGTCACCGACGTCGGCGCGTACTTCCCGCACCGCGTCACGTACCACCCGACCTGCCACTCGCTGCGGATGCTGCACGCCGGCGACCGTCCGCTGCAGCTGCTGCGCGAGGTCCGCGGCATCGACCTGGTCGACCTGCCGGACGCCGCCGAGTGCTGCGGGTTCGGCGGGACGTTCGCGCTGAAGAACGCCGAGGTGTCGGCCGCGATGTGCGCGGACAAGGTCACCGCCGTCCGGGAGACGAGGGCGGAGGCGCTCTGCGCGGCCGACAACTCCTGCCTGATGCACATCGGCGGCGCGCTCACCCGCACGCGCGCGGGGGTGCGGACCGTCCACCTGGCCGAGATCCTCGCCTCCACCGAGGAGGACCCGTCATGACCTCCTCCGCGATGCCGACCTATGTGGGGATGCCGTCGTTCCCGGACGCGGCGCGCCGCGCGGTCGCCGACCCGCGCCTGCGCGGCAACCTCGCGCACGCGACCACCACGATCCGGGGCCGCCGCGCGGCGGCCGTCGCCGAGCTGGACGACTGGCCCGCCCTGCGCGAGGCGGGCAAGCAGATCAAGGACCACGTCCTGGAGAACCTCGGCCACTACCTGCGGGAACTGGAGGCGAAGGTCGCTGAAGCGGGCGGAACGGTCCACTGGGCGCGGGACGCCGCCGAGGCCAACCGCATCGTCGCCGACCTGGTGAAGGCGACGGGCGAGACCGAGGTCGTCAAGGTCAAGTCGATGGCCACGCAGGAGATCGGGCTCAACGAGTTCCTCGCCGAGGAGGGCGTCACCGCCTACGAGACCGACCTGGCGGAGCTGATCGTCCAGCTCGGGGACGACCGCCCGTCGCACATCCTCGTGCCCGCCATCCACCGCAACAGGTCCGACATCCGCGACATCTTCCTGCGCGCCATGAAGGACGCGCCGCCCGGGCTGACCGACGCGCCCGCCGAGCTGGCGGAGGCGGCGCGGCGGCATCTGCGCGCCAAGTTCCTGTCGGCGAAGGTCGGGGTGTCGGGGGTGAACTTCGCCGTCGCCGACACCGGGACGCTCGTCGTCCTGGAGTCGGAGGGCAACGGCCGGATGTGCCTGACGCTCCCCGAGACGCTGATCTCGGTGATGGGCGTGGAGAAGATCGTGCCGTCCTGGCGGGACCTGGAGGTCTTCCTGCAACTGCTGCCCCGCTCGTCCACGGCGGAGCGGATGAACCCGTACACCTCCGCCTGGACGGGCGTCCATCCCGGCGACGGGCCGCGCGACTTCCACCTCGTCCTGCTCGACAACGGCCGCACCGCCACCCTCGCCGACGAGGTGGGACGGCAGGCGTTGCGCTGCATCCGCTGCTCCGCGTGCCTGAACGTGTGCCCCGTCTACCAGCGGGCGGGCGGCCACGCCTACGGGTCGCCGTATCCGGGGCCGATCGGCGCGATCCTGTCGCCGCAGATCAGGGGCATCGGGTCGGCGGTCGACGCGTCGCTGCCCTACGCGTCGACGCTGTGCGGGGCGTGCTTCGAGGCGTGCCCGGTCGCGATCGACATCCCGGAGGTGCTCGTCCACCTGCGGGCCCGCGCGGTGGAGAAGGGGCCGCGGCACCCGCTCGAAAAGGTCGCGATGACCGCGGCCGGATGGACGCTCCGCTCCCCCACCCGGCTCGCCCTCGCGCAGCGGGCGGCGTCGGCGAGCCGCCGCGTCGTGGCGCGCGGCGGCCGGATCCGGCGGCTGCCCGGGCCGCTGAGCGCCTGGACGGAGACGCGCGACGCGCCCGCCCCGCCGCCCGAGTCGTTCCGCGCCTGGTGGGCCCGGACGGACGGCGGCCGCACGGAGACGGACGGCGGCCGCACGGAGGAGGGCGAAGGGTGAGCGCCCGCGAGGAGATCCTGCGACGGGTCGACCGGGCGACGCCGGCCCGCCCGGCCGCCGAGGTCGCCGCCGCCTACGCCCGCATCGACCGCGGCTACCTGCGCCGCCACCACGATGACGCCGTCCTCGACCTGTTCGCCGAGCGGGTCGCCGACTACCGCGCGACGGTCCTGCGCGTCCCGGCGTCCGACGTGCCGGGGACGGTCGCGGAGCTGCTGGCCGCGCGGCCCGGCCCCTACGGCGTCCCGTCCGATCTGCCCGGCGAGTGGATCTCCGCGTCGGACGCCTCGTTCGTGCGCGACCCGTCCGTCGCCGCGCTCGACGGCCTCGCGGGCGCGGTCACGGGCTGCGCCGCCGCGATCGCCGAGACCGGGACGATCGTCCTCGACCACGGCGCGGGCCAGGGGCCGCGTGCGCTGTCGCTCGTCCCCGACCGCCACCTGATCATCGTGCTCGCCGGGCAGGTCGCCCCGGACGTGCCCGAGGCGCTGGAGCGGCTCGACCCGCTCCGGCCGCTGACGTTCGTGTCCGGGCCGTCCGCGACGAGCGACATCGAACTGTCCCGCGTGGAGGGCGTGCACGGGCCCCGCACGCTGGAGGTGCTGGTCGTCCAATGAGCGAGGCGACTTTCGCGGCGGTCGACCTGGGGGCGTCCAGCGGGCGGGTGATGGCCGGACGCGTCGGCCCCGGCACGCTCGAACTGGACGAGGTCCGCCGCTTCCCGAACCGTCCCGTCCGGGTGAACGGCACGCTGCACTGGGACATCCTCGGCCTGTACAGGAACGTCCTCGACGGGCTGCGCGCCGTGCCGTCCGGGCTGACCTCGGTCGGCATCGACTCGTGGGCCGTCGACTACGGCCTCCTCGATGCGGGCGGCACGCTGCTGCGCAACCCCGTCCACTACCGCGACGCCCGCACCGAAGGCGTGCTGGACCGCGTCCGCGCCGAGGTGGGCGACGACGTCCTGTACCAGGCGTCCGGCGTGCAGTTCCTCCCGTTCAACACGATCTACCAGCTCGCGGCGGACGACCTGACCGGGGCGAGCATGCTGCTCCTCGTCCCCGACCTCCTCGCCTACTGGCTCACCGGCGAGATCGGCGCGGAGCGGACGAACGCGTCCACGACCGGTCTCCTCGACGTCCGCACCGGCGCCTGGTCGCGGGACCTCATCACCCGCCTCGGCCTCCCCGCGCGGATCTTCCCGCCGCTCCGCGACCCGGGCGACGCCATCGGAACCCTCCGCAAGGACGTGGCCGACGAGACGGGCCACCCGTCCCTCCAGGTCACCGCCGTCGGCTCGCACGACACGGCGTCCGCCGTCGCCGCCGTCCCGGCCGAGACCGGCCGGTTCGCCTACATCTCCTGCGGCACCTGGTCGCTGGTCGGCGTCGAACTGGACGCGCCCGTCCTGACCGAGGCGAGCCGCGAGGCGAACTTCACCAACGAGGGCGGCGTCGACGGGACGGTCCGCTACCTGCGCAACGTGATGGGCCTGTGGCTCCTCCAGGAGTCGCTGCGGGCGTGGGGCAGCCCCGACCTGCCCGCCCTGCTCTCCGAGGCGGCACGGGCGCCGGGCCTGCGGTCGCTCATCGACCCCGACGACCCGGAGTTCCTCCCGCCCGGCGACATGCCCGCCCGCATCGCCGCGCACTGCCGCCGCCGCGGCTTCCCCGAGCCGGCCGGGCCCGCCGCTACCGTCCGCTGCGTCCTGGACAGCCTCGCCCTCGCGCACCGGGCCGCGCTCCGGCAGGCCGCGGCGCTGTCCGGCGCCGGGATCGAGGTCGTCCACCTGGTGGGCGGCGGCAGCCGCAACGACCTGCTGTGCCGCCTCACCGCCGACGCCGCCGGGCTCCCCGTGGTCGCCGGGCCGGTGGAGGCGACCGCGCTCGGCAACGTCCTGGCGCAGGCCCGCGCGCACGGCGTCGTCGGCGGGCTCGCCGACTCCCGCGCCCTGGTCGCCGCGACCCAGCCGCTGCGCCGCTACGTCCCGTCCGGCGGCGGCGCCCGCTGGGACGAGGCCGCCGCCCGCCTCGGGCTGGAGCGCCGGCGCGTAAGGTAGCCATGTCACGACGGCGGAACGATTTACCGCATCGAGGTTGACAGGCGGCCCGTCAGGACTGTTGATAGCAGGGAGACATCACGCTGAAGGACAGGGTGGGACGACAGGGTGACCGAAGCAGGACCGCCTGTGGTGTGCCAGGTGGGCCGAAGCGTGCTGTCCCTGCTTATTGACGTTCGACCCGATAGGGTAAAACCCGCCAATTCTCAGTAACCGCAACGAGAAGCATGATCACGGCGTATCGACCGCCTGTCACTGTTGGGGTGTGGACATGGAGGGTCGTACCGGCCACGGCGACATAGCGTCCCTTGACAACGCGGCGTTGCCGGACGGCGTCCCGCTCGTCGGACGGCAGGACGTCCTCCGCGCGTTCGAGGAGGCCCTGGACGCGACCGCGGCCGACACGTTCCGTTTCCTGGCGCTGGTCGGCGAGCCGGGCGCGGGCAAGACCCGCCTGCTCAACGAGCTGTCGGGCGCCGCGGAGAGCCGCAAACTCCGCGCCCTCGCCGGCCGCGCCGCCGAGTTCGAGCAGGAGATGCCGTTCGGCGCCGTCGTCGACGCCCTCGACGACCACCTCGAAGAGCACATCGGCGACCTCAGCCCCAGCAGCGTGCGGCTGCTGGCGCCGGTGTTCCCCGCGCTGTCCGCCGCCGCGCTCCACGACGGGCACCCCGCCGGGCCTGCCGGTCCCGGCGGCCCGCCGGTCACCACCCCGGTCGCCCGCTACCAGCTGTACCGCGCCGTGCGGCACCTGCTGGACGAGGTCGCCGCGCCGTCGGGCCTGGTGCTGATCCTCGACGACGTCCACTGGGCCGACGACGCCACGATCGAGCTGCTCGACCATCTCGTCCGGCATCCGCCGCGCGCCCGCGTCCTGATCGCGCTCGCCTACCGGCCCGCGCAGGCGTCGGCCAGGCTCGGCGCGCTCGTCCAGGCGTCCCTGCAGGCCGTCGGCGGGAACCGGCTGCCGGTGCGGCCGCTCACCCAGGACGAGGTCGCCGAGCTGCTCGGCCCCGGGGTCAGCGGGACGCGCTGCCGCGAGCTGTACAAGGCCAGCGGCGGCAACCCCTTCTACCTGGAGGCGCTGGCCCGCACCCGGGAGCCGCTCGCCGCGGGCGACACCGAGGGGGAGCTGCCGCCCGCCGTCCGCGCGGCGCTGCAGCTGGAGCTGAGCGGTCTGTCGCCGAACGCGCTGCTGGTCGCGCAGAGCGCGGCGGTCGCGGCCGACGAGTTCACCCCGCTCCTCGCCGCCGCCGCGGCCGAGGTCGGCGAGGGCGAGGCGCTCACGGCGCTGGACGAGCTGGTCGCCCGCGACATCGTGCGGCCCCGGGCCGAGCGGTTCCGGTTCCGGCATCCGCTCGTCCGGCACGCCGCGTACCGGTCGGCGGCGGCGGGGTGGCGGCTCGCAGCGCACGGCCGGATCGCCGCCTACCTCACCGAGATCGGCGCGCCCGCCGCCGTGCGCGCCGGACACCTGGAGCGCTCTGGCCGCGTCGGCGACCGGGACGCCGTCGCGACCCTGGTCGAGGCCGCGCGCGCGTTCGCCACGCAGGCCCCGACGACCGCCGCGCACTGGCTGAAGTCCGCGCTCGGCCTGATGCCGACGACCGGCGCCGCCGCGGAGGAGGCCGAGGACGCCGCCGACCCGGCGCTGCCGTCCAGGCTGGAGCTGATGATGGAGCTGGCGCGGGTGCAGACGGTCGGCGGGCACCTCACCGAGGGCCGCGAGACCGCGCGGAACGTGCTGCGGATGCTGCCGCCCGACGACTACGAGCGGCGCGCCCGCGCGGCCCGGCTCGCCGCGCTGATGGAACGGCAGCTCGACCGCCCGCACGAGGCGCGCGCGCTCCTGCTCGACGAGCTGCGCCGCATGCCAGACCCGCGCTCCCCCGCCGCCGTCCCGCTGCGGATGCGGCTCGTCGCGGAGCGGATGATGCGCATCGACTTCCGCGCCGCGCAGGCCGTCCTGGACCTGATGCCCGACAACTCCGACGACTGGGAGCCCAGCCTGAAGCTGGCGGTCGCCTCGCTGCGCCCGATGCCCGCCCTGGCCGCCGGACGCATCCAGGACGCGCTCCGCTACCTGGAGGCCGCCGACCGGCTCGTCAACGCCGCCCCCGACGAGCACGTCGCCGAGTGGATGGACGCGATCGCCTGGCTGTGCTGGGCGGAGACGTTCATGGGCCAGTTCCACAACGCCGCCGACCGGTTCCAGCGCGCGGTCACCATCGCCCGCGCCACCGGGCAGCTGTACATCGTCACGAACCTGATGTCGGGCCTCGCCCGCGCCTACGGGATGCTCGGCCGCCTGGAGGAGGCGGCGGCCGCGGCCGAGGAGGCGGTCGAGGAGGCCCGGCTGCTGAACTCCGGGCAGCAGCTGGTGTTCGCGCTCACCCAGCAGAGCCTGGTGACGGGCTGGTCCGGCGACAACGACACCGCGCTGCGGCACGCCGATGAGGCCATCGAGGTCGGCGCGGGCGTCGGCGAGTGGTGGGGGTCGATGGCCCGCTACGCGCGCGCGACCGCGCTGATCGGGCTCGGCCGGCTCGACGAGGCGGCCGAGGCGGTGGAGCGCGCGGTCAGCGGCCCCCTCGACCAGCGCACCCAGCTGTCGCTCAACGAGATGATGGCGGGCGTCGAGGCCGGGCGGGGCCGCGCCGACGCGGCGGCCGACTGGGTGAAGCGCTCCGAGCACCTGATCATCCCGGGCATGGAGGCGCACAACGCGCTGGCCCGGCTGGCCCGCGCGCACGCCCTGCAGCCCACCGACGCCGCCGAGGCGGCGCGGGAGGCGCTCGCCGCGGCGGAGACGTTCGAGGAGGCCGGACACCGGATCGACGTGGGCCGGGCGCGGCTGCGCGCGGCGCAGGCGCACGCCGAGGCCGGCGACCGGCCCGCCGCGCGCGAGCAGCTGCGGCTCGCCGCCGAGATCTTCTCCGGGTGCGGTGCGCGGGCGCTGCACGCGCAGGTCGTCCGGGAGCAGCGGCGGCTCGGCGTGCGGGTGCCGGCCAAGGGCGGCTCGGGCGGCCGGAACTCCCGGCTGCCCGGCGGGCTGTCCAAGCGCGAGTACGAGGTCGCGTCGCTGGTCGTCGAGGGCTGCACGAACTCGCAGATCGCCGACCGGCTGTACGTCAGCATCCGCACGGTCGAGACGCACCTGTCGCACATCTTCGCCAAGTTCGGGGTGAGCTCGCGGGTCGGCGTGGTGAACGCGCTCACCCGCGGCGTCCCCGATCCCGGCGCCCCCGGCCCCGAATAGGCGGCCTGGTCCCGGAAGCGGCGGTCACGGATGATCTCGTCCTCCGTGACCAGGTTGTCCGGTTTCAGAACTTCCGCGCGGCGCGGGCCGTCACAGTACTAACGGATGTCGACACGAACCCGTCCCGTCCCTGCTCATCAGGTTCCGGGGAAGAAGTACGGGTTTACCACGATGCCCCGTATCGGCGGCTCACAGCATCATCGTTGCGAGAAAAGTGGAGGTGACCAGAGATGGAACGAGTGATCCCCCGGTTCACGTTCGCCGGCGTGAAGGATGCGGACATATCGACGTATCCGGTCACGACCGAGGACGGCCTCGGGCTGCAGCTGACCCGGTTCCTGCGCGAGAAGAGCGAGGACGTCGTCCTGCTCGTGCACGGTCTCACCTCCTCCAGCGACCTGTTCATCATGCCGGAGATCCCCAACCTGGCGTCCCACCTGCTCGACAACGGGTACACCGACGTGTGGGCGCTCGACTTCCGGATGAGCGGCCGCTACCCGTACGACACCGAGACGCACCGCTTCAGCCTGGACGACATCGCCCTGTACGACTTCCCGCCGGCGCTCGCGGAGCTGCGCCGGCACATCGGGGACCGCAGGGTGCACGTCATCGCGCACTGCCTCGGCGCGGTGTCGTTCTCGATGGGCCTTTTCGCCGGGACGGTCACCGGCGTCACCACCCTGACCTGCAACAGCGTGTCGCTGACCCCCCGGGTGCCGGCGTTCTCGAAGCTCAAGCTCGGCCTCGGCACCTGGTTCATGGAGTACGTCGTCGGGCTGCCGTTCCTCGACCCGAGGTTCGGGGAGGCGCCGCGGTTCACGCGCCCGTGGATGGTGTCGCAGACGGTGTCGCTGTTCCACCGCGAGTGCGACGTCCGCGCCTGCCACATGCAGAGCTTCCAGTGGGGGGCGGGCAAGCCGGCGATGTACGAGCACGACAACCTGCTGCCCGAGACGCACCAGCGGGTCGCCGACATCTGCGCCGCGTCCGGGCTGAACTACTACCGGCACGTCCGCAAGATGGTCAAGGCCGGCCGCTCGGTGAAGTTCGCGCCGGGGGACGCGCGCTACGCGAGGCTCCCGGACGACTACCTGACGAAGGCGTCCGACGTGAAGACGCCCCTGCTGCTGCTCGCGCCGGGCAGCAACCGCGTCTTCACCGACTCCAACGTCCACCTGCACAGGATCCTGGAGAAGGCCGCGCCGGGACGCCACGAACTGGCCGTGCTGCCCGGCTACGGGCACCTCGATCCCCTGATCGGCAAGAACTCGCACATCGACGTCTTTCCGCGGATCGTCGACTTCCTCAAGCGCCACAGCGCATGAAGACGCCAGCGACGACGACGCCCACGACGGCAGTGGAAGGTTCGGTTCGATGAGTGACGACATCAAGGGTGACGACGTGGAGCACGTCGACGCGGTCGTGGTCGGGTCCGGGTTCGGCGGATCCGTCGCCGCGTACCGGCTGGCGGAGGCCGGACGGTCGGTCGTCCTGCTGGAGCGCGGGCAGCCGTACCCGCCGGGCTCCTTCCCCCGCTCGCCCGCCGAGATGGGCCGCGCGTTCTGGGACCCGGACGCCGGGCTGTACGGCATGTTCGACGTGTGGAGCTTCAAGGGCTGCGACTCGGTCGTGTCCTCGGGCCTCGGCGGCGGCTCGCTGATCTACGCGAACGTGCTGCTGCGCAAGGACGAGCACTGGTTCGTCACCGACGGCCCCGGCGGCTCCCAGGAGCCGTGGCCGATCTCCCGCGCCGACCTCGACCCGCACTACGACGTGGTCGAGGAGATGATGGGCGCGACGCCGTACCCGCTCGACCAGGTGCCGTTCGACGACACCCCGAAGACGCACGCGATGCAGGACGCGGCCGCCGAGCTGGGGCTGCAGTGCACGCTGCCGCCGCTCGCGGTGAGCTTCGCCGCCCACCCCGGCGGCAGGCCCGCGATGAGCCTGCCCATCGTGGACGCCGGGTACGGCAACATCCACGGCGCCCAGCGGCGGACGTGCCGGATGTGCGGCGAGTGCGACATCGGCTGCAACGAGGGCGCCAAGAACAGCCTCGACCACACCTACCTGTCGGCCGCGGCGCACCACGGCGCCGACGTCCGCACGTCCCACGAGGTGAAGGCGCTGCGGCCGCGTCCCGGCGGCGGGTACGAGGTCGACTACGTCCAGCACGAGCCGCCGCCGGCCCTGTCGCTGCGCAAGCGGCGCCGCCTGCCCCTCCGGACGATCACCTGCGACCGGCTGGTCCTGGGCGCCGGGACGTACGGCACGACGTTCCTGCTGATGAAGTCGCGGGACGCGTTCCCGGGGCTCAGCGACGCGCTCGGCACCCGGTTCAGCGGCAACGGCGACCTGCTGACGTTCCTGATGCGCGCCACCGACCGCAACCGGGTCCGGCCGCTGAACGCCAGCCGCGGCCCGGTGATCACCACTGCGATCCGGCTGCCGGACGAGCTGGACGGCGTGCCCGGCGCGGGCCCCGGCGCCTACATCCAGGACGGCGGCTACCCCGGCTTCGCCGACTGGATCGTCGACGGCTTCGACGTCGGCAACGACCTCGAACGCGCCGTGAAGTTCCTGTGGGACCGGTTCACCGCGCTGTTCCGGGAGGCGCCCGACACCAACCTGTCCAAGGAGATCTCGGACCTGATCGGCGACGGCGCGCTCACGGTCAGCTCGCTGCCGCTGCTCGGCATGGGACGCGACACCGCCGACGGCCGGCTGCGGCTCAAGGACGGGCGGCTCGCCGCCGAGTACACGGCGGAGACCAGCGAGGAGCTGTTCACCCGGGTCCGCAAGACGATGCGGGGCATCGCGGACGTCCTCGGCGCCGACTACTCCGACAACCCGATGTGGTTCCGCAAGCGCATCATCACCGTCCATCCTCTCGGCGGCGCCCCGATGGGCGCCCACCCAGGCGAGGGCGTCTGCGACGCCTTCGGCGAGGTGTTCGGGTTCCCGGGTCTCTACATCGCCGACGGGGCGGCGATGCCGGGGCCGGTGGGCCCGAACCCCTCGCTCACCATCGCCGCGCAGGCCGACCGCCTGGCCACGCGGCTGCTGGAGGACGCGTCCGCACAAGGGCGTGCGGGCGGCCCGGCCGCCACCGCCCCGTCTGCCACGGGGGCCGAGCCGGCTGGGGGATCCGGCTCGCCAGGCGGGGCGGGGCAGGATCCGGAGGGGCAGGATCCGGAGGGGGAGGATCCGGAGGGGGAGGATCCGGAGGGGAACGTCCCGGCCGAGCACGGCTCGGCGGGGCACGGCTCGGCGGCGTACGGTCCGGTCTCGGGGGACCGCGGGGGGTCGCGGGGACCCTCTACCGCGGCACCGGACCGTACGTCGCTGTGGTTCACCGAGGAGATGAAGGGTCACGTCACCTACGGCGAGACCGATCCGCGGACCGGCGCGAAGTCTCCGGATCGGCGGCCGCTGTCGTTCCGCCTGACGATCACGGCGGACGACACCGACCGGTTCGTCCGCGAGCCGGAGCACGAGGCGCGCGCCGAAGGCTGGGTCGACGCGCCCGGTCACGGGGACCGGCGCCACGTCGAGCACGGCACGTTCAACCTGTTCGTCGACCCCTCGCCGGGCGCGAACGACGAGGACAGGCGGCTGATGAAGTACCGCCTGTTCTACGTCGACGGCGACGGCAACCGCCGCACGCTGAGCGGCGTGAAGAACGTCCTGCACGGCCCGCCGACGCGGATCTGGCCGGACACGTCGACGCTGTACGTCCGGCTCCTGGACGGCCACGTCGGCGCGGAGGAAGAGGACGGCGCGGAGATCGTCGCGGCGGGTGTGCTGCACATCCGGCTGACGGACTTCGCCCGCCAGCTCACCACGTTCCGGACCTCGGGCCCGGACGGCGCGGAGACGCTGCTGAACTTCGGCAGGTTCTTCGCGGGCGAGCTGTGGGAGGTGTACGGCCCGGATCCCGCCTAGGCGGGGGCGGGTTCCACTGGGAAAGGCTCCGTGGGGGGGCCAAGAACGTGCAGGCCGAGGGAACTGCGGGGTGCTCTCGGCCTGCACCCTTTTTCGCCGGGGGTCGCGCGGGGGGTCGCGCGGCCTCCGGCCCCATTCCGCAATCAGCACCCGCGACGCGGCGAGACCGCAGAACCTCCAGCGCGGCGAGGCCGTCCGGGACGCGGCCCCTGAGCGCGTCCCGGACGGCCTCGTGCAGGCCGAGGTCCGGCAGGGCGGACGGGCGGGGACCCGGGTCAGCCTCGGACCTGCCCGTAGAGGCGTTCGACGTGCAGGCGGACGACGAGGCGGCCGTCCTCGGCCATGACGCGCCGGTACTCGTCCCAGTCGGGGTGGTCGCCGCGGATGTCGCGGTACACCTCGACGAGCTCGGCCACCGCGGCGTCGCCGGGGTCGGCGGCGACGGCCGACAGCTCGGCGGTGCCCTCGGCGACCGCGTACGACCCGCCGTCCTGGGTGCTGACGTGCAGGCTCGCCCGCGGGTCCCGGGCCAGGTTGCGGGCCTTGGCCCGGTTCGCCGTGATCGAGATCCGGACGAGCCGCCGGTCCACGTCGAAGTGGTAGTTGATGTTGGACGACTGGGGCCGCCCGTCCCGCTTGAGGGTGATCAGCACCCCGAGGTCGTGCCCCGCCACCAGCTTGGCCAGTACAGCGTCGTCCGCCATCGTCCGCCTTCCGCAGAATTCCGGTTCGCAGGCGTCAACCGCGCGCCGGCCCGATCGCTTCCCGCCGGGCGGGCCTATCTGGCGGCGAGGGCCGGGAAGTCGAGGACGCGGGCGTCCGGGGCGGGCCGGTCGCCCGGCGGCGCGCCCCGTCCGTCCCCGCCTTCGCCCCGCTCGTCCGGCAGGCCGTTCCGGCGGACCGTGCGGCCGGTCAGGATGTGGCCGCGGAAGGCCGCGCCCTTCGCGGTCACCTTGATGGCCTGGAACGCCTCCGGCGGCAGCGCGCAGAACCCGGTCCGCACGACGTCCTCGAACAGCGAGTCGGAGACGATGTAGGCGAGGTCGCGTGCCGCGTCGTCGACCAGCAGGCGGCGCAGCGGCGCGGCGTCCAGCAGCCGCTGGACGACGATGGGCGCGTCGCCTGCGGGCCCGAACGGCCCGGCCGTCAGCGTGCCGTGGTGCAGCGAGAGCCGCACCCGCAGGCGGCGCCGGCCCACCGCGCCGTGCTCGCCGCGGTCGTCGTCGTCGTGGTCGTCGTCGTGGTCGTCGCCCGTCTCGCGGTTGAGGTCGCGCAGCGCCTCGGCGAGGCCGATGACGAACTCGCCGGCCACCGCGGCGGGGTCGGTCCCGTCCGGCAGCGTGGCGAGCTCCCCGTCCCCGCCGACCTGCTTGTCCCAGCGGCCGCGGTCGAGCCCGGCGCCGTGCGCGGCGCGGTCGAGCGCTTCGGACAGGTCGCGCTGCGCGAGCAGTTGCTCGCGGGTGTCGCGCTTGCTGTACCCCTGGATGTCCACCGCCAGCAGCAGGCGGTAGCTCAGTCGTGTGTTGCCGTTCCCTTTCACTATGCCGATCCGCCCCTCGGTCCTCATCTGGGCAAATGGGCCTGATGCCCGCATTCGCTCCAATGTGTGGAGTGAGCGTTGCCCTTCCGTGGACCGCCGCGACGGATTCCCGTGCCGACCGTCGGGAGTAGGACGCGGCGCGCCCGCCGTCCGCGCCAGGGGGAAGGAAAAGGTGTCGAACCAGTAAGGCTCGGGTTGGAAAATCCTCCCCGGCAGGGGCCCCGTTGAACCTCCGCCGACCCGGGGCCCGTACTGCCTCCCAACGTGACACCTGGCTCACGGTCACCGCGCCGTCCGCCCCCGCTTCAGCCGGAGACCCCCGATGGCCCACAGATCACCGACCGCCGTGTCGGCCCCGCGAGAACGTCCCGCCGGACCGTGGAGCTGGTTCCGCGGCCCGCAGCCCTCGGGCGCCGTGGACGACCAGGTGATCGTGACCGAGCTGTACCGCGTGTATGGCCGTCCGCTGCTGTCCTTCGTGCTCCGCCTCACCGGCGGGGACCGGCACTGGGCCGAGGACGTCGTGCAGGAGACCATGATCCGCGCATGGCGCAGCGCCCACCAGCTCGACGAGAACGCGACCTCGCTGCTGCCGTGGCTGGCGACGGTCGCCCGCCGGATCGTCATCGACGACCAGCGCCGCAAGAACGCCAGGCCGCAGGAGGCGGGCGAGGGCCCGCTGGAGAACATGCGCGTCCCCGACGGGTTGGAGGATCTGCTGCGCTCCGTCGTCGTGTCCGAAGCACTCCTCGCGCTGTCCCCGGCCCACCGCGAGATCCTCAACGAGACCTTCTTCCGGGACCGCTCCGTGAACGAGGCCGCCAAGCAGCTCGGCATCCCCGTGGGCACGGTGAAGTCCCGGGTCTACTACGCGCTCAGGGCGCTGCGCGTCGCCCTGGAGGAAAGGGGCGTGACGCCATGAGCGCGGACATGCTGCACATCGACGTCGGCGCCTACGCCCTCGGCCTCCTGGAGGAGCCCGACCGGCGCGCCTTCGAGACCCACATGGCGGGGTGCGCCGCCTGCCGGACGGAGCTGAGCGAGCTGCGCGGCATCGCGCAGACGCTGGACGGCATCGGCCCGATCGCCGAGCCGGCGGACGCGCCGACCGCGCCCCCGCCGCCCGAGCCCGCGGTGGTGTCCGACCTGCTGCGGCACCGGATCCGCCGGGAGCGGCGGCACCGCTCGACGCGGGTGCTCGCCGCGGCCGCCGCCGGGGTCGTGCTGCTCGGCGGGGCGCTCGGCACCGGGTACACGCTGGGCGCCGACCGCGGCCGCGCCGCGTCCGGGCCGGACGCCGGGACGGCCGCCCTGATGCGCGACGCGCACCGCATGTCGGCCACCGACGCGGGCACCGGCGCCGCCGGCACGGTCGCGATGCAGGACAGGGCGTGGGGCAGCCGGATCGGGCTGGACCTCAGCAAGGTCCGCGGTCCGCTGGAATGCGAGCTGGTCGCCGTGGACCGGTCGGGCCGCGCGCACACGGTCGCGGGCTGGGCCGTCCCGGCGGCGGGGTACGGGCTGCCCGGGTCCGCGCAGCCGCGCCTCACCGTGCAGGGCGGGACGGCGCTGCGGGCCGGCGAGATCAGCCGGTTCGAGGTCCGCACGACGGGCGGGACGACGGGCGGGACGGCGGGCGCGGGCCGGACCCTGCTGACGATCCCGGCCTAGCGCCCGCCCAGAGCTTGCGGCGCGTCCCCACGGCTCGGCCGCACCGGCCGCGGGGGCGCGCCGCTCCTTCGCGTCTCATACGCTGGCGTCGTGAGTGCGACCAGGCCGTCCGCCGGTCCGGGGCTGATGCTGCCGGGCCTCCGCGAGGTGTACGCGGCGTTCGTCCGGGAGGCGGACGCGCTCGCGGCGCTGCCGGGCCCGCTGGAGGCGGAGGCGTGGACGTCCGCGCGGCTCGGCGCCCTGGAGGCCGCCGCCCCGGACGCGCGGGCGCGGCGCGCCGCGCTCGGCGACCTGATCACCTGCCTGCGGGCCGCCGCGACGCCCGGGGCGCGGGCGTTCCTGAGCACGCTCGCCGCGATCGGCCCCGTGGAGGGGCGGAAGGCGGCGGGCCGGGCGGCGGACGGGCTCGGCGACGTCCCGGCGGCGCCGTGGGAGGGGTCGCTCGGACGGGTCGTCCCCGGCCAGGCGTGGCTCGTCCAGGAGGGGCCGCTGGACGGCGACCGTCTCGTCTGCGAGTTCCGCTACGAAGGCGCGGGGACTTCGGGCCTGCATGCGGTGGCGGTTCGGCTCGGCCACGGCGACGCGGCCGCCGAGGTCGTCATCGTCGGGGACGTCCCGGCGCTGATGGCGGCGGCGCGGCAAGCGATGCGGGCCGAGCTCTGCGTCGTCCAGCCGTACGAGGCCGCGGCGGTGGGGCCGAGGCTCCGCGCCGCGCTGAACCGCGACGACGCGGAGCCCCTGCCCGAGGCGTCCTACCCGGCGATGGCGCTCGCCCGCCACCGCGCCGCCCTGCTGCCCTAGCCCGCTGCCGCCCATGGCCGCTTGCGCAGCGGCGGCGGCTGCCGCCTAGCGGCCCAGGGCGTGGTAGCGGCGGACCGACAGCGGGGCGAACACCGCGGCGATCACCAGCGGCCACACCACCGCCATCAGGACGCTGTGCTGCGCCGCCCACGACCCGCCGGACACCGGGTCGCCGAACAGGTCCCGGCACGCCGTCACGGTCGCCGACATGGGGTTCCACTCGGCGATCGCGCCGAGCCAGCCCGGCATGGTGCTCGGCGCGACCAGCGCGCTGGACAGGAACCCGATCGGCCACACCAGCAGCTGGACGGTCGCGACCGACTCCGGCCCCTTCGCCATCAGGCCCAGGTAGATCCCGAGCCAGATCAGCGAGAACCGCAGGAGCAGCAGGAGCCCGAGCCCGGCGAGGGCCTTGGCCGCGCCGTCGTGGACGCGCCAGCCGATCGCGACGCCGCACGCCGCCATCACGGCCAGCGCGACGACCGAGTGCAGCATGTCGGCGGTGGCACGGCCGACGACGACGGCGGACGAGGCCATCGGCATCGCGCGGAACCGGTCGGCGACCCCCTTGGCGGCGTCGCTCGCGATCGCGGTGAACGTCGTCTCGACGCCGAACGCCATCGTCAGCGCGAACATGCCGGGGACGATGAACTCCCGGTAGTTCCCGCCGCCCGGGACGTCCATCTGGCCGCCGAACAGGTAGCCCATCATCAGCACGACCATGACGGGGAACAGCAGCGCCATGGCGACCTCGCCGGGCCGCCGCGCCCAGTGCGCGAGGGCCCGCGCGGTCAGGACCCGGCCGTCGGCGACGGCCCAGCGGAGCGTCTGGACGCTCACGAGCGCACCTCCTGTTCGTCGGTGTCGGTGAGGTGCAGGAAGACCTCGTCCAGGGTGGGGCGGCGCAGGCCGATGTCTGCGACCCGCAGGGCGGCGTCGTCCAAAGCCCGGACGGTCTCGGTGAGCGCGGTCGCCCGTCCGGTCACGGGGGCGCCGACGCGCAGGGCCTCGGCGTCCACGTCGACCTCGCCGGACGCGACCCGTCCGACGATCTCGGCGGCGGCGGTGAGCGAGGCGGGATCGTCCAGGACGACCTCGATGCGGTCGCCGCCGAGCCGCGCCTTGAGGGCGTCCGGGGTGCCCTCGGCGATGACGCGGCCGTGGTCGATCACCGAGATGCCGTCGGCGAGCCGGTCGGCCTCCTCCAGGTACTGGGTGGTGAGCAGCACGGTCGTGCCGCCGCCGACGAGGGTGCGGATCGCGTCCCACACCTCGTTTCGGCCGCGCGGGTCGAGGCCGGTGGTCGGCTCGTCCAGGAACAGCACCGGCGGCGCGAGGATCATGGACGCGGCCAGGTCGAGGCGGCGCCGCATGCCGCCGGAGTACTCGCCCGCGGGCTTGGCGGCGGCGTCGGTCAGCCGGAACCGCCACAGCAGCTCGTCGGCCCGCCGCCGCGCCTCCTTCGCGCCGAGGTGGTAGAGGCGGCCGAACATGACGACGTTCTGGCGCCCGCTCAGCAACTCGTCGACCGCCGCGTGCTGCCCGACGAGCCCGATCCTGGTGCGCACCTCGGCGGCCTCGCGCAGGACGTCGTGCCCGGCGACGCGGGCGGTGCCGCCGTCCGGCCTGGCCAGCGTGGCCAGGACGCGGACGGCGGTGGTCTTGCCCGCGCCGTTCGGGCCGAGCAGCCCGTGCACGGTGCCGGCGGGCACGTGCAGATCGAGCCCGGCCAGTGCTTCCGTGCCGTTCTTGCCGGGGTCGCCGTAGCGCTTGCGCAGTCCTTCGGCGACGACCGCGAACCGTGGTTCCGCCACGCGTCCTCCAAAACTATGTACGCAGTACGGATTTACCATCGCGGACAATATAACGTACGACGTACAGAGTTTCATCCCTGAGAGGATCGGCGGTGTGACGACCGAGTACAGCGGGGGCGGCGACCCCAGGCGCAGCCTGGAACTCCTGTGGGGCGTGCGGGAGCGGCCGAAGCGCGGCCCGAAGCCGCGGCTGACCGCCGACCAGATCGTCCGGACCGCGATCGAGGTGGCCGACGCCGACGGCCTGGACGCCCTGTCCATCCGCCGCATCGCCGACGAGCTGGGCGTCTCCCCCATGTCGATCTACACCTACGTGCCCGGCAAGGCCGAGCTGATCGACGTCATGCTCGACCGCGCGTTCGGCGAGCTGACCCCGCCGGCCCAGGACACGTGGCGGGCCCGGCTGGAGCACATCGCGCGCGAGAACTGGGCGCTGTTCCACCGCCATCCGTGGCTGCTGCAGGTCACGGTGGTGCGGCCGCCGATGGGGCCGAACACGATCGGCAAGTACGAGTTCGAGCTGCGCGCCGTGGACGGCGTCGGCCTCACCGACCTGGAGATGGACCAGGTCGCCGCGCTGATCACCGGCTTCGCCGCGAGCGCCGCCCGCGTCTCGGTCAACGCCGCCGAGGCCGAGCGCCGCAGCGGCATCAGCGACGCGCAGTGGTGGGAGGCCACCGCGCCCTTCCTCGACAGGTACGTGGACGAAGCCGACTACCCCGTCGGCACCCGCGTCGGCACCGCCGCCGGGCAGGAGTACAACTCCGCCGTCGCCCCGCGCCGCGCCTTCGAGTTCGGGCTGGCCCGCATCCTGGACGGCATCGAGGTCCTCATCGACTCCCGCTAGAGCGGCGCCCGCTGGTGCGCTTCGTGGGCACGGCCTGGGTCGGGTCTTCGGGCCAGGGATGCTTGGGATAGCGTCCGCGCAGCTCCGCCCGGACCGCCTTGTAGCCCTCGCGCCAGAACGACGCGAGGTCGGCGGTGACCGCCGCCGGGCGTCCGGCCGGGGACAGCAGGTGGACGACCAGCGGCACCCGCCCGTCCGCGTGGCGCGGCGCCGCGTCCCACCCGAACAGCTCCTGGAGCTTGACCGCCAGGACGGGCCGCTCCTGCGCGTAGTCGACCCGGATCCGCGACCCGGACGGGACCTCGACCCGCTCGGGCGCGTACTCGTCCAGCCTCCTCGCCTGCTCCCACGGCAGCAGACCGCGCAGCATGGCGGCGACGTCGACCCTGGCCAGGTCGGCCCGGCGCCGCGCGCCCGCGAGCCATTCCGGGACGCGTTCCAGCAGCGCCGCGTCGTCGACCGGCGGCCACGGCTCCCCCAGCGCCGCGTGCAGGAACGCCAGCCGGTCGCGGAGGGCGCGGGCGGCGGGCGTCCAGGTCAGCACGCCGAGGCCGTCGGCGCGGACGCCGTCCAGCAGCGCCGCCCGCACCAGCTCGGGGTCGGGGTCGCGCAGGGGCCGGGCGTCCAGTTCGATCGCGCCGAGCCGCTCGACCCGGCGGGCCACGACGTCGCCGTCCCGCCAGGCGACCTCCTCGGCCGTCTCCAGCAGCGGCGCGGCGGCGAACCGCGCGACGTCCTCGTCGATCACGACGGCCTGCCGGACGCGCGCCGACGCCGCCCCGGCGGGCCGGTCGGCCGCCGCGACCGCCAGCCACTCCGGCCGCGCCCCGGCCAGCGCGGACCCGTCCGCGAGCAGCGCGCCCGTCCCGGACGCCATCAGGTGGCCGCTCCCCCGCCGCGCCCGCGCCACCCGTTCCGGGAACGCCAGCGCCACCACGATCCCCGCCGCGTGATCGTCTCCGCGCTCCGCCCGGGGCTCCGCCGTGGTCGTGACGGATCTGTGCAGGCGGCGGGCCTCGTCGCGCCAGCGTCCCGCGTGGGCGTCGGCGGGACGGCCTGAACGGCGCAGGTCACGCCACACGGCGGTGAGGTCGTCGCCGGACGCGCGCGGGGGCGGCTCGGACAGCAGCGCGACGATCTCGGCGGCGCGCCGGGCGCCGACCTCGGGCGCGCCGTCGATCAGCGCACGGGCCAGCCGGGGATGGAGCCCGACGCGGGCCAGCCGGCGCCCGCGATCGGTGACGTGCCCGTCATGGACTGCGTGGTCTCGGGAGACGCGGACGGCGCCGGAGGCGCCTCGGGGGGCGTGGGGGGTCGACCCCCCTCGGGAGACGCGGACGGCGCCGAGGGCGTCGAGGGTGGCGCGGGCGGCGTCGAGCGCGGCGCGCGGCGGCGGGTCGAGGAGGGCGAGGCCGGACGCGTCCGGGTCGCCCCAGCAGGCGGCCTGGAGCGCGAAGCCGGTGAGGTCGGCCAGTTCGATCTCGGGGCGGGGCCTGGCGGGCAGGCGGTCGTGCTCGGCCTGCGTCCAGCAGCGGTAGACCGCGCCGGGCGCCTCCCGTCCGGCGCGGCCGGCGCGCTGGTCGGCGGTCGCGCGGGACGCGCGGACGGTGGTGAGCGCGCCGAGGCCGCGGGCGTGGTCGGTGCGGGGCTCGCGGGCGAGGCCGGAGTCGACGACCGTCCGGACGCCGGGGACGGTGAGGCTCGACTCGGCGACCGACGTGGCGAGGACGATCCGCCGCCGGGACGCGGGCGCCAGCACCGCGTCCTGCACCGGCCGCGGCGCCTGGCCGTGGACCTGCAGGACGTCGGCGGGCACGCCGCCGAGCAGCCCGGCGACGCGGGCGATCTCACCGGCGCCGGGCAGGAAGCACAGCACGTCGCCGTCGCGTTCGGCGAGCGCGCGGCGGACGGTGGCGGCGACGTGCGCGAGGAGCGCAGGGTCGACGCGCATGCCGTGCGGCGGCGGGACGGGACGCGGCGGCGGCGCCCAGACCGTCTCCACCGGATGCAGCGCCGCGTCGGTCTCGACGACCGGGGCGTCGCCGAGGAGACGCGCCCACGGGCCGGTGTCGGCGGTCGCGGACGCGGCGACGATCCGCAGGTCGGGCCGCAGCGCCGCGCGGACGTCGAGCAGGAACGCCAGCGCGGTGTCGGCGTCCAGGTGCCGTTCGTGGCACTCGTCCAGGATCACCGTGCCGACGCCGCCGAGTTCGGCGTCGGATTGGAGGCGCCGCAGGACGACCCCGGTGGTGACGACGTCGACCCGGCTGCCAGGCCGTGTCTCGCCGCGGACGGTGAGCCCGACCCGTCCTCCGACGCGTTCGCCGAGGAGCCACGCCATGCGGCGGGCGGCGGCGCGGGCGGCGAGCCGCCGGGGCTCCAGGACCAGCACCTTCCCCGCGGCGGGCGAGCCGCCGAGGGCCAGCCCGGCGAGGGCGAGCGGGACCAGGGTGGTCTTGCCGGTGCCGGGCGGCGCCGCCAGCACCGCCGTGCCGTGGCCGTCCAGGGCCGCGCGGAGGGCGGGGACGGCGCGGGCGGCGGGAAGGCTCTCGGCGGCGTCGATGTGCACCGCCCCAGTCTGCACTCCCCGGGTCCTGGACCGTGCCGTGCGTCATCGCCCATGCGGGGAATGCGACGACAAATGAAAAAGGCTCTGTTCGTTGCGGGGTAAGTTGCACCGACCCTTTCAGCCATTCACGGGAAGCCATCTGAAGTTTTCCCCGGATTCGACGCGGCAACCCCGCCAAAAGGCCAGGTCGGCAATGCTTTCAAGGGCTAGAAGTTGCTTCCACGTTTGATTTACGTCACCTCGTGAACTGTGGCGGCATTGCGCGGGTATCCCCATAATGAGGGCGTCATAGCAGGGTGCTGGGGAGGTTCGTCATGATCGGCAGCTCGATCTATCTGAGGGACAGGGCGGCGTTCACCGGCGGTTCACCTCAGGCGGTATACGAGGAGCTCTGGCAGCGCGGCCGTAAAGGCAGATTGCGGACCCGCGCAATTCTGGCGGCCGCGACGCTGATACTGTGCGGGCTGCTGGTCAACGCCGTATTCGGAATCGTGATGGCCCTGCTGGTGGCGTCCGCCGACCTGTTCGTGCATTGGCGCGTGCATCACGCGTCCAGTGTGTGGCGGCGCGGGCTGCGCGGCGAGGAGCGGATGAACCGGGTGCTGCGCCACACGCTGGAGCGGCGCGGGCACCGGGTGCTGTACGGGCGGATCGTCCCCGGCCACGGGCCGGCCGACGAGCTCGTGGTCGGGCCGGGCGGCGTGTGGCTGGTGCACAACGAGGCCTGGCATCCCGACGCGGAGATCTCCCACCACGGCGGACGGCTGTTCATCGACGGCCGGACCCAGACCAAGCTGGTGGGCGGGCTGACCGCGCGGGCCGACGCCGCCGCCGAGCTGATCTCACGGGTTGCGGAGGTGCCCGTGAAGGTGAGGCCGGTGCTGGCCGTGCACGGCGGCCGCCTCGTCCGGACCCCGTTCGCCGCGGACGGGATCACGTTCGCGCCGCCGCTGCGGCTGATCCGCTGGATCGGCCGCAACCCGTCCGCCGACTTCTCCGACGACGAGGTGGAGGCGATCGCCAGGGCCGCCGTTCGCGTGCTGCCGATCGGCGGCCGGCTCACCCCGCCCGCGACCGCCGCCTGACGTCCCGCCGACCGTGACGGTCATCAGACACCTGTGGCCGGAGGGCTCACTCGCCGCCGCCCACAGGGCGCCCACCGCCCGCCTCGGGCCCGCCACCCAGGCGGGCGGTGCGGCGCAACCACAGCAGGCCCACGACCGGCAGCACCAGCGGGACGAACCCGTAGCCGCGCCCGTACCCGGACCAGACGGTCTCGTCGGGGAACGCGCCGGAGTCGGCGATGCTGAGCGTGCCCACCACCAGCACCCCGGCCAGCTCGGTCGCGCACGCGGCGACGGCGACCCTGAACGACGTCCGCCCGCCGCGCGCCAGCGCGACCGTCGCCAGGACGTAGACGGCCGCGGCGAACGCCGACAGCGCGTAGGCGACCGGCGCGTCGGAGAACCGGGTGGCGATCTGGACGCCCGCCCGCGCGCCCGCCGCGAGCGCGAAGACGGCGTAGACGGCGACCAGGAGCCGTCCCGGCCCGCGTCCGGTGCCGGGACGCGCCGTGCCGCCCGTGCGGATCTCGGCGCCGGCGCGGGCGTCGTCGTCCGCACGGGCCCGGCGGTCAACCACCGCCGCCCCACAGCTGATCGAGCCGGACGACCATGACCGCGACGGCGACCCCGGCGACGACGAGCACGGCGGAGCCCCACCGGGTGCGCTCCAGCAGGCCCCATCCGGCGCCCGCGACGGGAATCAGCAGCACGCCGAGCAGGTAGCCGACGAACGTGGCGGACCCGTCGGGCCCCTCGTCGCCCGACAGCTTGACGAACCCGACGACGGCCTGCGCGACCAGCAGGACCTCCAGGACGCCGAGCGCGGCGAGATGGCCGGCGTCCATCGCCCGGTTGCGCAGGGCGGTCACCACGGCGTACGCGGCGGTCAGCAGCGCCACCGCGATGATCGCGGTGGTCAGGACGTCCGTCACGGACAAAAGAGTACTACCGGCTGTAGAGGACGGCGCACGCGGTGGGCATGGCAGCATGGCGGGCGTGAACGCGCTGCAGTGGCTGACCCTGACCCGGCACGGTGAGAGCACCGGCAACCTCGCGTACCAGGCGGTGCTCGGCACCGACGCCGAGGAGGCCGGCATCCAGGAGCGGGACGCGGACGTGCCGCTGTCGGACGCCGGCCGCGCGCAGGCGGCCACGCTCGGCCGCTGGCTCGCCGCGCTGCCCCCCGACGAGCGCCCGACCATGGTCGTCGCGTCGCCCTACCTGCGCACCCTCGACACGGCGAGGATCGCGCTGGCGCAGACGCCGTACGCCGCGCCGCACGACCCGGACGGCCTGCGCCCGGTGGTCGACGAGCGGATCCGCGACCGCGAGCAGGGCGCGCTGCAGGGCCTCACCGAGCTCGGCGTCCGCCGCCGGTTCCCGGACGAGGCCGACCGGTTGCGCCGCCTCGGCAAGTTCTACTACCGGCCGCCGGGCGGCGAGTCGTGGGCCGACCTGGCGCTGCGGCTGCGCAGCTTCTACCGCGACCTGGAGGCCGACGCGGCCGGCGGCCGGGTGCTGGTCGTCACGCACGACGCGATCGTGGTGATGACCCGCTACCTGGTGGAGGGCCTGTCGGAGCGGGAGATCCTGGAGATCGAGAAGACCCCGATCGCGAACGCGTCGGTGACGCGGTGGCGGCAGGACGGCTCCGGCCTGCGGGCCGTCACCTACAACGACCGCGCGCACCTCGTCGACGCGGGCGTCTCCCCCTGAGCCTCCAGGCGTCCCCTGAACCTCTAGGCGTCGCCGTTGAGGAGGCGGTCGCTGCGGGAGGCGACGGCGGGCAGCCGCGAGTCCCCGGGCGGGAGGACGGCGCGGAGCCGTTCCAGGGCCTCCAGGTCGGCGCGGCCGGGTTCGGTCTGCGCGTAGGTCCACAGCGCGTCGGCGCCGCCCCGGTCGAGCGCCTGCCGCCGGACCCGCACGGCCAGCTCGTCGCGTTCGGCGCGGACGGCGGGCGCGTCCGAGCCGGGCAGCAGCTCCCCGGTGTAGATCCGGACGGCGCCGGCGACGTCGCCGTCGTCCAGCAGCCGCCGGAGGGTGAGGAAGTCGGCCTCGACCGCGCAGTCGAGCCGGTAGGGGCGGGCGCGGACGACGTCGCCGAACTGCTGGCGGAGCCGGTGGATCTCGGGCCGGACCGTCGAGGGGCTGCCGTCGTCGCCGTACAGGCACAGCGCCAGCCGGTCGCCGGTCAGGCCGCGCGGGTGCAGCGCGAGCAGGGCGAGGATCTCGGCGTGCCGCAGCGTCAGCGTCAGCGGACCGCCGTCGAGGCGGGCGTGCGGGCGGCCGTCGCCGAGGAAGGACAGCGTCAGCAGCGGCCCTTCGCCTGCGGGTAACACCGGGCCGTCGTCCGGCGCCGCGTCCGGGGCGCGCGGCGCCGCCCCCCGCCGCGGGCGGACGGCCGGCGGGCGCAGCAGGAACGCCCCGCCGAGCGATTCGGCGACGGCGGCGCGGCCGTCCGGCAGCGTGATCGTCGCACCGCACTCGGGGGCGGGCACGCGCCGCCCGCGCCACCCGGCCAGGTCGGGTTCGCCGGGGGCGGCCCCGATGATCCGCCCGGTCGCGGTGACGAGGACGCCGCCCTCCCGCAGGCCCCGCAGGTGCGGCAGGAGCCGTTCGCGGAGCCGCTCGTCGCGCTGCCGCATCTCGTTCTCCAGCCGGGACTCGGCGAGCCTGGCGGCCGCGGCGACGAGCGCGACGGTCGCCGGATGCAGCGCCTCCACGGTGGCGCTGACGTCGATGCAGCCGATCACCTGCCCCGAGTCGGGGTCGGTGATCGGCGCGCCGGCGCACGACCAGCGGTGCAGGACGTGCGCGACGTGCTCGGCGGCGTACACGTACTCGGGCCGCCCGGTGGCGAGCGCGAGGCCGATGCCGTTGGTCCCGACGGCGTCCTCCGACCAGCGGAAGCCCTCCGTCAGGCCGATCGCGTCGGCGGCGCGGCGCACGGCGCGCGGGCCCTGCGTCCACAGCACGTGCCCGGCGTCGTCGGTGATCACCATCAGGTGCTCGGTCTCGTCGGCGACGTGCCGGAGCAGGCCCTCCAGCAGCGGCAGGTGCGGGTCGAGCGGATGGGCGACGCGGGCGTCGGCGAGGACGTCGCGGTCGAACACCAGCGGCGCCGCCCGCACGCCGGCGTCGACGCCGGCGCGCCGGGAGCGGCGCCACGAGTCGGAGATCGGCGGCCGGACGGCCACCAGATTCTGCGTCACCAGCAGTCCTTTCCCCCGGAGAGAACCTGGCGTGTCTGAGGATCGGCCCATCGGCGGGGCGGCGCAACCGCTTTCTGAGATTCTCTCGCGACCACTTCCGGCACGGTGAGTGACAGGTTGATCGCAACGTGCATGCAACGTGGGAGCGCCTAGGGTACCGGCACTGGGAGCCGAGGGGCTGTCCAGGGGCCTCGTCGTCCCGTACGCGTGTCCGGGGGGAACGCGCGCGGGACGGCGGGGCCAGGGGCCGTACGACGGAGTGACTCGCGTGCGGCCGCCACACTCCGGGAGACGCGGGGGGCGTCTCCCGGACGCGCCGCGCGATTCCGGCAACCCCCCGGCTTCACGGGGAGGACGAAGAACGCATGCTCTGCCTGACCTGTCACCGGGTGCGCCCGGCGCTCGACCGGACGGACTACACCGCCGAACGCGCCCTGCTCATCGTCCGCCGCGGGCTGTGCACCTGCCGGACGCCGATGCCGGTGGAGCGGGTGATCCCCGCCGCCGTGCGAAAACAGGCCGGGACGCCGAAATAAACCCTATGAGTCCACAAATGTTCATAGGCGGTTCGCCTAGAGTTTAGGGGGATTCCATCCGAACCGTCCCCTGGAGGGAGCGCCATGACCGTGATCCTGGGTCTCGTCCGCCGCGCCGCCGCCGAGGCGGAGCGTCATCTGCGCGAGGGCGTGGGCCTTCTCGCCAGACTCGGGCGGGATCTGGAACGGTCGGCGGAACTCGGGCGGATCCTCCCCGCCCTCACCGAACGCCTCAAGATACTAGAGGACGCCGTCCGCGACCAGGACGCCGAGCTGCGCGCGGTCCGGGCCGAGCTGCGCGGGGTGCGCGGCGAGCTCGACTCGCTGGTCGGACAGCTCAACGACCGGCTGCTGCCGCGCATCGACGAGCGGATGGACGACGCCGAGCGCGACCTCGCCGCCGTCGCCACCAGCCTGATCCGCACCGGCCGCGACACCGCGGGCAACGGCAACCGGCTGGAGGCCGCCGAACGGCGCATCGCCGACCTGCGCACCAAGATCGCGCAGCTGGAGCAGCGGACCGGGCTGTGGCGCGACCTCCAGGCCAACATGGCCCGGCTCGGCGATGACCTGGACTCCATGCGCGCCCGGATGGCGCTCCGCGCCGCCGACCCGCCCACCGTCCTCCAGCCCCCACCCACCACCAGTCAAACGACGAGCTCCGCTCGGCCTTCCGCTGACGCGCCCGCGCCGGTGCAGAACATCACCGACCGTCCCGCGTAGCCCGCGCAGCGGGGACGGAGCGGACGTCCTGGACAATGAACGCATGACGCAGCCGCCGAGCGATCACAGCAGCCGTCCGTCCGCCGCCCGGGCGTTCGCGAGCGACAACCAGGCGAGCGTCCACCCGGACGTCCTCGCGGCGCTGGCCGCCGTCAACGACGGGCACCAGCCCGCCTACGGCGACGACGCCGTCACCGCCCGGCTCCGCGACGTCGTCCGGCGGCACTTCGGCGAGCAGGCCGAGGTGTTCCCGATGTTCAACGGCACGGGCGCCAACGTCGTGTCGCTGCAGGCCATGTCGGAGCCGTGGAGCTCGGTGGTCTGCCCGGAGTCCGCGCACATCGCCACCGACGAGTGCGGCGCCGCCGAGAAGGTCGCGGGCCTGAAGCTGGTCACGGTCCCGGCGCGGGACGGCAAGCTGACGCCCGAGCTGGTCGAGGCGCACGCCACCGGGTTCGGCAACGTCCAGCGGCGGCAGCCCGCCGTCGTGTCGATCACCCAGAGCACCGAGCTGGGCACCGTCTACACGCCGGCGGAGACCGCGGCGGTCGCGGCCGCGGCGCGCGAGCGCGGCATGTCCCTGCACATGGACGGCGCGCGGATCGCCAACGCCGCCGCCTCGCTCGGCGTGCCGCTGCGCGCCGTCACCACCGACGCGGGCGTGGACGTGCTGTCGTTCGGCGGCACCAAGAACGGGCTGCTGCTCGGCGAGGCGATCGTCGTCCTGAACCCGGACGCGGTCCGCGGGATCCTCTACCTGCGCAAGTCGAGCATGCAGCTGGCGTCCAAGATGCGGTACGTGTCCGCGCAGCTCGTCGCGCTGCTGGACGGCGACCTGTGGCGGCGCAACGCCGCCCGCGCCAACGCCATGGCCCGCCGCCTCGAGGCCGCCGCCCGCGCCGTCCCGGGCGTCGAGATCACGCAGTCCGTGGACGCGAACTCGGTGTTCGCGATCGTCCCGAAGGACGCGGCGGAGCGGCTCCGCAAGCGCTTCCCGTTCTACACCTGGGACGAGCGGACGGGCGAGGTCCGCTGGGTGTGCTCGTTCGACACCACCGAACAGGACGTCGACGCATTCGCCGCCGCGCTCGCCGAGGAGCTGTCCGCCTGACCCGCCCGCCTTTCCCTGCGGGCGGCGGGCCGTGTCACGCGATGGGCTGCCTCCGGCAGGCCCTGCCGCGGACAGCGGCGAGACCCGCCAACCAGCCCCGCCTCCGGACCCGCCCCGGCGGCGTTCCCGCCGGAGACGTCCCGCACGTCCGCCCCGTCCCGACCTCCGCTGCGGGCGACCGTCCGGCCTCCGCGGCGGAGGGCCACCCGGACTCCGCGACAGGCGGCCCTTCGGACTCCGCGACAGGCGAGCGTTCGGTCTCCGCGTCCGGGCGCGCCCACAGGTCCGGCGGCAGTGCCCGCGACGCGTGCTCGGCCTGCTCCGGTGTCATGCCCAGCCGGTGCCCGCGCTCGACGGCGGCCGCGAGCCGCGGGTTCTGCGCGTGCGCGCCCAGCACCGTCCGCAGCGCCGGGTGGCGCTCCGCGGTGCGCCGCCACGCGTTCCGCACGGCGGCGGCGAGATCGCCGGCGGCCGCCTCCAACTCGTCGTCCAGGTTGGCGCCGAACGCGTGGAACCAGCGCGCGTACATGGCGAGCAGGAGCCCGTCCTCGTCACCGAAGACCGCTTCGATCTCCGCGCGGCGGCGGGCGGGGAGCCGTCCGGTCCGGGCGGTGGACGGGTCGGCGAGGATCCCGTCGATCACCGCCTTGCGCCGGCGGTATTCGTCCAATGACATCGATGCACCAATCCGTTCTCCGACCGGACGCCGGACGGGTTCAAGGCTCGCGGCCCGCGACCAGGTGTGCGGGCAGCGCGTCGTCGCGCAGGCATAGGTGGAGGATGATCCTCGTCACCGTCTGCGCCGCCTCCTCGTCGCCGAGGAGGCTCCAGGGCGGGCGGTGCAGGCCCTCGATGAGCCCGCAGATCACGATGGCGAGCCGGGCGAAGTCCACGTCCGGCCGGAGGCCGGGCAGATCCTGGAAGGCGGTCAGCGTCTCGCGCAGCCGGGCGATGAGGTCGTCCCGGATCCTCTCCTCAAGCCCGCCCAGCTCGGGATGGTCGATGCAGGCGTCCGACCAGGCGTGCAGCAGCCCGGCCGCGCCGCGCCTGCGCCGCACCGCGAACCGCATCGAGTCGATGAGCACCGCGACGGGGTCATCGGCCAGGTCCGCGGCGTTCACCACCTCGGTGATCTCGCCCACCCGCTGGGCGACCACCGCCAGGAGCAGGTCGCGCTTGCTGCCGAAGCGCGCGTAGACGGTGCCCACCGAGGTGCCGGCCGCCGAGGCGATCCGCTCGACGGACGTTCCCCGCCAGCCGGTGTCGCCGAAGCACTCGTCCGCCGCCCGCAGCAGGGCGACGTGGCTCCGGCGGCTCCGCTGCTGCCGGGGAGCGCCGGCTCCCCGCGGGAAGATCCAGTCGTCGGTGTCCACCGGGCTCCCGTCACAGAATATGAACTCGAATCCAGAATACGGATTCAGGTTTTGCGGCGTCAACCGGCGCCGGTCAGCGCCACTAATTGGACGTGCGACAACTCTTGTTTCTTGTCTCAACTCCGCTACGCTCGGAGCAAGTGAGCATCAGGAGGTGCGATGCCCGCCACGCCCCCGCCGCGCGCGACCGCGCCCGCCCCGCACACCGCCGCCCGCGCTCAGCGCGCCGCCGCCCGCGCCCCGCTCGGGCCCGGGACGCTCCTCTGGCGTCACGCCGCCGACCTGCGGTCGCTGCTGCCCGGGGCCGCCGCCGGGCTCATGCAGCTCATGCATCCCGCGATCGGCGCCGGCGTGAGCGAGCACTCCGCGTTCTTCGACGCGCCGTTCGACCGCATCCACCGGTCCGTCCCGCAGATCTGGGCGACGATCCTCGCCCCGGACGGCGACGCCCGCGCGCACGCCGTCCGCGACCTGCACCGCGCCATCGGCGGCGTCGACGAGCACGCGCGCCGCTACCACGCCCTCGAACCCGAGACGTTCTGGTGGGCGCACGCCACCTTCACCTGGGAGATCTTCAAGGCGGCCGAGACGTTCCACCCCGGCACCCTCACTGCCGAGGACCACGAGCGCATGTACGCCGAGACCGTCACCTGGTACTCCCGCTACGGCGTCAGCATGCGTCCCGTCCCCGCCGACTACGCGGCCTTCCAGTCCAAATTCTGGCACGTCTGCGCCGAACGGCTCGAACTCACCCCGGCCGCGGCCCGCGCCCTGGAGATCGCCAAGCACGGGTCCGACACCGTCACGCTGCTGCCCGTCGGCGGGCCCCGCGTCGACCGCGCCGGACGCCTCGTCATCGAGCGCCCGCTCCGGCTGATCACCTTCGGCTGCCTGCCGCCGATCGTCCGGGGCCGCTTCGACATCCCGTGGAGCGCCCTCGACCAGGCCAGGTTCGCCGCCCTCGCGCTGGCCCACCGGCACGGCTACCGCATGATGCCCACCGGCATCAACCACTGGGCGCTGCGCAGCATGCTCCGCTACATCGGCGCCCAGACCCGCCAGGACCGCTACCAGCCGGCGGCCTGACCCGTCCGCGATCACGAACGCGCCCGCCGGTCACGAACGGCCCCCGCCGGGTCAGGAGCGGCCCCCGCCGGTCAGAAGCGGCCCGCGCCGATCAGGAGCGGCCCCCGCCGGTCACGAACAGCCCCCGACGGTCAGAAGCGGTGCCCGCCGGTGACGAACGGGGCCCGCCGGGTCAGGAGCGGCCCGCGCCGTGGCGGGCGGACCGGCCGGTCCGGCCCGCGCGCGGCGGGGCCTCCACCTGGTTCCGCACCTGCGCGAACACCGACAGGATCCGGCGGACGTCGCCGTCGGTGAGGCCCGCGTGCGCGGACAGGCGCACCAGCGTCCGGCCCGCCGACGCCGTCGGCGGGAACAGCGCCGCGGTGTAGATCCCGCGCGTGACCAGCGCGTCGCGGAGGACGGTGGCGTCGGCCTCCGACCCCTTCTCCAGCGCGATGATCGGCGTGTCCGACTCGACGAGCCGGTAGCCGAGCTCGGCCAGCCCGTCCCGCAGGCGGCGCGTGACGGCGTGCAGCCGGTCGCGGCGGCGGTTCTCGTCCCGGACGACCTTCAGCGCGGCCGCGAGGCCCGCGACGTCGTGCGGCAGCAGCGTCGAGCTGAACACGGACGGGAGCGCGGTGTGGGTGAAGTAGTCGGCGAAGCCGGGACGGTCGCAGGCGATCAGCCCGGCGCGCCCAGGCAGCGCCTTGGCCAGGCTCGCGGTGCGGAAGTCGACGCGGCCGGTCAGCCCGAGCGCGGCGACGAGGCCCTCGCCGCGCTTGCCGTGCGTGCCGAGCGAGTGCGACTCGTCCACGACGAGGAGGCAGCCGTGGTCCTCGGCGATCTCCACCAGGCCGGGCAGCGGGGCCACCGTGCCGTCGGTGCTGTAGACGGCGTCCGCGACGATCACCCCGGAGCCGCCCAGCTCGATCCGGCGGCGCAGGTGGGCGAGGTCGTTGTGGCGGAAGTACGCCAGCTCGGCGCCCGCGGCGCGCGCGCCCTCCCACAGCGACATGTGGGCGAGGACGTCCAGGTAGACGGGCACGTCCGGGCCGGCGACCACCTGCAGCAGCCCGGTGTTGGCCGCCCAGCCCGACGGGCACAGCACCCCGGCGCGGGCGCCCATGTGCCGGGCGAACTCCGCGCCGAGGGCGATCTGGGGGTGGTCGTCGGGCAGGCACGGGCCCGGCACCGGCGCGGCGCCGTCCGCCGACCGGAGGCTGGCGATCATGGCGTCGGCGATCGCGGGATGTTCGGCGATCGCGAGATAGTCGCTACAGGTCAAGACGATCGCCCGGTCGCCGGGGGCCTTGGCCGGCCAGGGCCTGCGTCCGCCCCTGCTGCCCCGGAAGTCCCTGATGCGTTCGCCCAGGCGCTGGTGAGCGCTGGTCATGGTCGTCACTCTCCCCCGGTCGTCCCAATCCTCGGCCATGCGACCGTCACTTCCTGTAGTCGATCCTAACCATAGTGTGAAAAGAATTGATGACGTGGACCAAAGAGGCGTGCCGGGCGGGAAAACTTCCCACAGGCGCCCTATGGACGGCGGGGCCTCCGGCGGGCCCCGGCGGGCCCCGGCGGGGCGGCGGGCGTGAACGTCCTCCATCGTTCGCGTCGAGCAGGCCTGGCGGTCGCGTACTCTTCAACCAAATAGCCGATCACTGAGGTGTGGAGACGATCGCCGCCGGCGCTGAACGCGCGGCGCCCGCCGAACTCCCCGGCCCCGGCCCCGGCGGAGGCGCCGCGACACCCGCCCCGCTCCAACGCGTCCGCAGGTCCCGTTGGACCGTTCTCGGGGTCCTGCTCGCCGCTGTCGCCGCCTCGGCGCTGCTGACCGCCGCCCCGCCGAGCCCGACGGTCGTCGACGGCGCCATGTCGGCGCTGACGCGGATGCGGTGGGAGTTCCTGCCGGTGCTCGTCCTGCTGTCGGTGCTGCACTTCGTCTGCTCCGCGGTCGCGCTGCGCGGCGCGTCCGGACGGCCGATCCCGCTGTACGAGACGACGCTGGCGCAGTTCACCGCCGCGGCCGCCAACCGTGTCACGCCGGGCGGGCTCGGCGCGGTGGCCGTCAACACCCGCTACCTCGTCTGCCGCGGGCTGCCGCTGCCGCGGGCCGCGATCGCGGTGGGCGTCCTGCAGGTGGCGGGCGTCCCGGCGGACCTGCTGCTGATGGGCGCGGTCGTCGGGCTCGGCGGCGGCAACGGCCGGGTGCTGGACGCGCTGGGCCGGCACGCGGCCGAGGCGGCCGGGCTCGTCCCGCCCGTCCCGCTGCTCATCGCCGGGGGCGTGCTGGCGCCGGCCGCGGTGCTGCTGGGCCGCCGCGCCGCCCGCACCGCCGCGGCCGGACGCGACGACGGCGGGCCGGACACCGGCGGGCGGGGCATGGTCGGACAGGCCGTCGGCGGCCTCACCGACCTGTGCCGGCGTCCGCGCGACCTCGCGGTGACGCTGGCCGCGTCCGCCGCGACCACGTTCGTCCTCGGTCTGGCGTTCGCGCTCAGCGTCCTCGCCGTGCCCGGGACGGGCGCGGGCCCGGCCGACGTCCTCGCGCTGGTCGCCGCCTACCTGGTGGGCGCCGCGGCGGGCTCGGCGATACCCGCGCCCGGCGGCGTCGGCTCCACCGAGGCGGCGCTGGTCGCCGCGCTGGCGGCGCTCGGCGTCGCGGCCGGACCGGCGCTGCACGCCGTGCTGCTGTTCCGGGCGGTCACGTTCTGGGCGCCGGTCCCGGTGGGCCTGCTCACCTGCCGGACGCTCCGCAGGTGAGCGCCTTTACGTTGTAGATCACTAAGGGTCGCGGATCAGGCGTCCTGTTCCACGGCCGCCCGGGCCGAGGCCTTCAGGGCGGGGAGGTAGCCGAGGCGGTGACCCAGCGCGGTCGGGTGGTAGGAGTCGTCGATCGGGATCGTGACCGAGTTCAGCCAGTCGTCGCCGGAGCACAACTCGTGCCCCGAGAACTCGTCGCGGACGTCCGACCAGGTGAAGCCGGCGCCGCCCGCGGCCTTGGCGATCACGCCGTCCAGCGTGTCGGCGGCCTGGTTGAGCGCGGTGCGCTTGGCGTTGCTCAGCCCCACGCACACGTTGACGATCTTGTAGAGCCGGGGGTAGCCGAGCACCACCACTCGGGCGGACGGCGCCTTGGCCCGGATCTGCGAGTACACCGAGTCGAGGCGTCCGGGCAGCGTGCCCTTCATGTAGGTCTCGGCCTGCGCGACCCTGCTCTTGCAGGTCGAGTCCGACCCCAGCACGCAGGTCTGCATGACGTCGGCGAACCCGGCGTCGTTGCCGCCGACCGTGATGCTGACCAGCGTGGTCGAGGAGCTGAGCGCGCCGAGCTGGCCGCTGGCGACGGTCGCGGTCGTCGCACCCGAGCAGGCGACGAACTTGAACGACGACGTGCTGTTCGCCGCCGCCCACAGCTCCGCGTAGGCGTTGGCGCTGCGCTTGCACGCGCCGCTGGCCGGGTCGTAGCTGCCGGCCCCGGTGCCGGACGAGTAGGAATCACCGAGCGCGACGTAGTTCGGGCCCGCCGCCGAGGCGGACGCGGGCCAGACAAGTGAACCGGCGGCGAAGGTCACCGCACCGAAAGCGGCGAGACAGTGGCGGGAGAGGCGCATCTGCACTCCGGACGACGTATCGAATTGTGTCGCCCGCCTTATACCCTGCGCGCCATTCTCCGAAGCCCACGAACTGATCAACTTGATTTGTCACTATTCGCCATTGAAATCATGATTTATTCGGAATGGAACGGCCGTGCGGAGGTCGCTGGCGTCCCGTCCGTCCTCCGCGGTCTCTGGCGGCGCTCCGGTCCCGCGCCGGTGTCAGTCGCAGCGGGCGGTCATGCCGCCGTCCACGACCAGTTCGGTACCGGTGATGAAGCGGGCCTCGTCGGACGCGAGGAAGAGCGCGGCGCGGGCGGTGTCGCGTCCGTCGCCCATGAAGCCGAGCGGAATGCGGCTCTGGCGTTGCCTCAGCAGTTCCTCGACGTCGCCTCCGGCGCGCTGCCGGGCGAGGCGCGCCTCGACCAGCGGCGTGTGCAGCTGGCCGGGGACGACGGTGTTCACGCGGATGCCGTCCGCGGCGTGCTGGACGGCGGTGACACGCGAGAGCTGGACCACCCCCGCCTTCGCCGCGGCGTAGGCGACCTGCGGCGAGCCGGTGTAGCGGATGCCGGACGTCGAGGCGACGTTCACGATGGCGCCTGAGCGCTGCTCGCGCATGACGGGGATGACGTGCCGGCAGGCCAGGTAGGCGGTCTTGAGGTTGAGGTCGAACTGGGCGTCCCACGCGTCCTCGTCGAGTTCGGCGGGGCCGCCGGGACGGGACCCGCCGACATTGCTGACCAGGACGTCCACCCGGCCGAAGGACGCGCGGCACGCCTCGACCATCCCGCGGACGGCCTCACCGTCGGTGACGTCGCATTCGTGCGGCAGGACCTCTCCCGCCCCTCCCCCGGCGTCGCGGACCAGGTCCATCGTGCGGGCGAGGGCCTCGGCGTCCTTGTCGACGGCGAGCACCCGGGCGCCCTCGGCCGCGAAGATCACCGCGGTGGCGCGGCCGTTGCCCCAGCCGGGGCCGACGCTGCCCGCGCCGGTGACGATCGCGGCCTTACCGCTCAGCCGTCCGGTGCCGCTGGGCTGTGCAGTGCCGCTGGGCTGTGCGGTGCCGGTCGGACGTCCGGTCACGCGCTGCCCCCGGCGGCGGCCGGGGCGCTTCCGCCGGCCGCCGTCGGGACCGGGTCGGTGGGCGCGGAGTCGTCGGCGGGGGTGCCGCCGGCGAGGATCAGCCTGGCCCGGTCGCGGTCGAAGACGCCCTCCCACCTGCTGACGACGATGCTGGCCAGCATCTGCCCGCACAGGCTCACCAGGCCGCGCCCCATGGACAGGAACCGGTCGACGCCGAAGATGAGCATGATCCCGGCGATGGGGATGACGCCGGTGGTGGAGAGGCTCGCGGCGAGCAGGACGAACCCCGCCCCCGCGATCCCCGCGCCGCCCTTGGACGTGATCAGGAAGACCGCGAGCAGGCCGAGCTGCTGCCAGACCGACATGCTGATGTCGAACGCCTGCGCGATGTAGAGGCCGGCGAACCCCATGTAGAGGCAGACGCCGTCGGAGTTGAACGCGTACCCGGACGGCACGACCAGCCCCACGATGGGCTTCGGGCAGCCGAGCCGCTCCAGCTTCTCGATCAGCTGCGGCATGACCGCCTCGTAGTTGGCCGTGCCGAGGGTGATCAGCAGCTCGTCCTTGAAGTAGCGGTAGAGCGGGAGGATGCGGATGCCGCACAGCCTGGCGACCACGCCGAGGACGACGAGGCAGAACACGAACCCCGTGGCCCAGAACAGGCCGACGAAGGTGCCGAGGCTGGTCAGCGTCTTGGTGCCGAACTTGCCCGTGGTGTAGGCCATCGCGCCGAACGCGCCGACCGGGGCCAGGTACATGATCAGCCGGACGATGCCGAACACCGCCTCGCCGACCCGCTCCACGCCGCGGGCGATCGGGGCGGCGCGCTCGCCCATCATCTTGAGGGCGATGGCGAACAGCACGGACACGAGCAGGATCTGCAGGACGTTGCCGTCCACGAAGGCGCTGACGACGCTCTCCGGGATGATGTTGACGAGGAAGTCGTACCAGTGCTGGTTCTGGCCCTCGGCGGCGTACTCGCTCGCCTTGCCGGTGAGCTTGATGGCGTCCGGGTCGGCGTGGACGCCGTCGCCCGGGCGCAGCACGTCCATCACCACCAAGCCCATGACCAGCGCGATCGTGGTGATGACCTCGAAGTAGACGAGGGCCTTGACGCCGACGCGGCCCATGCCGGCGAGCGCGCCCGCGGAGGCGATCCCGGTCACGATGGTGCAGAAGATCACCGGGCCGACGAGCATCCGGATCAGCGAGATGAAGCCGTCGCCGAGCGGCTGCATGGCCGCCCCGGTGTCCGGCGCGACGAGCCCGAGCAGGGCCCCGAGCGCGAGGGCGACCAGCACCGTCAGCCAGAGCTTCGTGGTGAAGGCGGCCCGCAGGGCGGACGTGGCACTGGACATGACAGTACTCACCTCTGTTCGTCAGTCGCACAGGTGTACGCCGGTTAGAGAGCGAGTGTGACCGACACGCCGACGCAGGTCAAGACTTCGGCAGAGCCTGTATGCCTCGGCTTCAGCCGCCCGTACGCCTCAGCTTGAGGGGACGAAATCGATGTCGCGGGAGATCGCGTCCGCCGCCTGGACGACCAGCGGGACGAACCGCTCGTGCAACTCGGCGACCGAGACCCGGCCCGCGTTGGCCGACACGTTGATGGCCGCGATCACCGCGCCGGACCCGTCGCGCACCGGCGCCGCCGCCGAGCGCACGCCCTCCTCGCGCTCGCCGTCCACGACCGCGTAGCCCTGCTCGCGCACCTTGGCGAGCTCGGCCGCCAGCGCGTCCGGGTCGGTGATCGTGTGCGGGGTGAGCTGGTCGAGCCGCATCTCGCGGAGGCGGTCGCGGAGGCGGTCCGGCGGGAGCGCGGCGAGCAGCACCCGTCCCATGGACGTCGGGTGGGCCGGCAGCCGCGAGCCCACGTTCAGGACGATCGACATGCTGCGCTTGGCCGGCACGCGGGCGACGTAGACGATCTCCTCGCCGTCCAGGGTGGCCGCCGAGCACGACTCCCGCACCTCCTCCGCCAGCCGGCGCATGTGCGGCTGGGCGCGCTCCCAGATCGGCAGCGAGGCGAGATACCCGTACCCGAGGCGCAGGACGCGCGGCAGGAGCCGGTACCTGCGGTCGTCCACCTCGGCGAACCCGAGCCGGACGCAGGTCAGCAGGATGCGCCGGGCGGTCGCCCGGGACAGGCCGGTGAGCTCGGCGGCCTCGCTCACGGTCAGCATCGGATGGTCCGCCGAGAAGGCCTCCAGTACGCGGAACGCCTTCTCGACGGAGTCGATCACATCCGGGTCCTGCCTTGACATTCCTTGACTCCCGACTCCAAAGTAATCTACCGACGCACGAACGTTCGTCAGTAGAACAGATTCCGGCGGACAGCATCCAGTCTCCGGCACCCGGGACGATCCCCGGCACCGGAACGCCGCCGAACGACGGAAGGCCCATCGTGACGGAAGGTCTGCTCTACGTCCTGTCGCAACCGCGCGACGGCGACGAGGCCGGGTTCCACGACTGGTACGACAACGAGCACGGCCCCGCCAGGCTCGCCCTGCCGGGCGTCCATCGAGGTCACCGGTACCGCGCCGCGGACGGCGAGGCGCCGTCCTGGCTCGCATGGTACGACCTCGACCTGGACGTTCTCCAGACGCCCGGCTACCGGCGGCTGCGCGAGGAGCGCAGCGCGCGGGAGACCGCCGTCATGTCCGCGCTGGAGACCCTCGACCGCCGCGTCTACGCGCTGCGGGACGACCGGGGCACGCCGTCCGCCGCGCCGCCGCCGCTCCTGGTGGCGCGGGCCATGACGATCGAGCCCGCGCGGGAGCCCGACTTCCACGCCTGGTACGCCGAGGAGCACATCCCGACCCTGCACGCGCTCCCCGGCTGGCGCAGGACCCGCCGCTACGTCCTCGTCGACGGCCGGGCGCCCCGCTTCCTCGCCCTGCACGAGATCGACGACCCCGGCGTCTTCGCCACCGACGCCTACCGCGCCGCGACCAGCACCCCGTGGCGCGCCGAGATCATGCGCGCCGTCACCGCCGAGGAACGCCGCACCTTCGCCTACCACAGCACCTTCCGGACCAGCGGCACACCCGCCAACGCTCAATGAACCACCACACTCACCGGGGGACCTTCATGCCTGCACGCGTCGACGCGTTCCGGCCGGCGGACCTGACCGCCGAACAGCGCGAGCTCTACGACCGGCTGCTCGACAGCGCCCGCGCCACCGGCAGCCGGCCGTTCCCGCTCGCCGACGAGGAGGGCCGGCTGCGCGGCCCGTTCAACGGCATGCTGCTCAGCCCGGAACTCGGCAACGCGCTGCAGGAGCTCGGCACCGTCGTCCGCTACGGGACGGGTTTCACCCCGCGGCAGAAGGAACTGGCGATCCTCGCCGTGGCCGCGCACGAGCACTCGGAGTACGAGTGGGCCGTGCACACCCACGCGGCGGTCCAGGCCGGCCTCACCGAGGAGCAGATCGCCGCCATCCGCGCGGACGCCGACTGCCGCCTCGACGACCCGCTGGAGTCGACCGTCCTCGCCGCCGCCCGCGAGCTCGTGGCCAGCGGCGACCTCACCGACGACAGCTTCACCGCGGCCACCGGCACCCTCGGCCTCACGCGCCTGTACGAGCTGGTCACCCTCGTCGGCTACTACCGGATGGTCGCCGACCAGCTCCGCGTCCTCCGCGTCACCGATTGACGCCCGACTCTCCCCCGGCCCCCGGCCGCCCGAAAACGCGTCGAGAATCATTCGCCCGCATTCATGAGAATTCGGTGCGGACCGCGACCGGATGGCCACGGCCGGTCATAGACGGCGAACGCGGCACAGCGCGGGCATCCGTCGACTTAGGGTTGTCGGGCGATGTTTCCGGGACCAAAGGGAGTGCCAGATGTCGGTCGCGCATGTCGGGAACGTCAGCTTCAAGAGGTTGATGTCCGGGGATCTGCGCCAGACGATCACGGCCGTGCCGCAGTCGCTCGACAATCAGTGGTTCGACCGGGAACTCCTCGACCGGGCGCGGCGGGAGGGCGGGGTCGGCAGGGCCATTCTGCGGGAACAGGCCCGGAGGTCGCGGCGCGAATACCTGCGCGCCCTCCTGAACGCCGAGAAAGTCCTGATCAACCGCGCCTTTCTCTACAACAACCCGCAGGTCTACCAGGATTTCGCGAAGCGGGGACGCGACCACGACGCCTTCCGCCAGATGCTGGAACGCGAGGCGATCATCCCGCTGCTGCTGACGGAGGACGGCCCGCTCCCCGCGGAGAATCCGGACTTCCAGGTCACCGAAGGGCTCGCGGCCTGGCGCGAGGTGGCGGAGAACACCATGATGTCGTGCCTGCGCATGTCCTGGGACGACACCGAGAACGCCGCGCTCACCAAGGCCGTGTACAAGGCGTTCGGCGCGTTCTTCACGGGCTTCGTCCAGTTCGAGGTACCGGCCCTGCAGCGTGACTTCGACCTCGCCGAGGACGAGGCGGTCAGCGCGCTCGCCCGGCTCAAGGAGGTCGGACGCTGGGTGTACGACGAGCTGGACGCCGGGCGGCCGGTGGTGCGGCAGGGGCTCTACGAGAGGTTCGTCGTCGGCGAGGGCGGCGACGTCGCGGCGCGCCAGTACGACCCCGGTCAGCCGCACATGGCCATCGTGAAGCAGCTGATCGACCTGAAGTACGCCACGAACCTGGCGGACGCGATCGACGTCTTCACCCTGACGCCGAGCGACTCGCCGCGGCGCACCGCGCTGCAGGAGGCGCTCCAGTTCCGGCGGCGGCAGGCCGACCCCGCCGGGGAGACGGACGCCGAAGAGCTCATCACGCTGCTGCGGAACCTGGCGTTCGAGAACGTCCAGGCGCTGCTGGAGGCGGTGCCCACGCTGGACCGCCTGTCCCTGGCCGACATCTGGCAGGTCCGCAACGAGGAGGAATGGCGGACGTACAACGCGGCGCTGGCGGGCGTCATCAACGCGCCGTCCATCGAGGCCCTCGCCGACCCGGTCACCGGGATCGTCGAGATCAGCCGGGCGTACCTCACGATGCTCAACAAGGCGGAGCAGATCCGCGACGACCGCTCCGGCGAGCGGTTCGGCGGCCTGACCGAGATCGCCATCGACATCGGCTCGCTCACCGTGAACGTCCTCTACCTGCCCGACAACAGCATCGACCATGAGATCATCGGCGAGGTCGCCCACCTGGCCGGGAAGCGGGCGGCGAGGGTCACGCTCCGGCTGGGCCTCGGCAGGCTCCTGGCGAACAGGTCGCGGCACCGGATCGAGACGACCGCGCAGCTCCTCGACCTGCGGATGGACGACCCGTACCGGGAGGCGAAGAAACTGATCGAGTACCTGACGACGCGGGGGTCGGCGCGGGGCGGCAACGACGACGGCACGGACCTGTCGAACGAGGGTCAGTGACCACCCCGCACGAGGAGTACGAGAAGCTCCGCCGGGACTGGCCAGACCTGTTCGCCAACCCGCCGGGCGCGTGGACCCCGATCCTCGACGACTTCCCGTCCGAAGGCGGCCCGTACGGCGTCTGCTACCGCGACCAGTACGTCCTGCTCCTGCGCGACCCGGTCACGTTCCCGGACGGCCGGACCGGCGGCTACCTGCGGGCACTGCACTCCACCGGGCAGGCGGGGGCCGCCGTCCTCCCGTCGTGCGACGGCGGCGTCGTCCTGATGCGGCACTTCAGGCACGCCACCCGGCAGTGGCACTGGGAGATCCCCCGCGGCTCGCCGCAGCCGGGCGAGACGCCGGAGCAGACGGCCCGCCGGGAACTGCACGAGGAGATCGGCGTGCCGGCGCGGTCGATCGAGTTCCTCGGCGACCTCTACGCCGACACCGGCGTCGCCGGCAGCAAGGCCGGTCTCTTCTGGGCGGACGTCGACCACCCGCACGACTCGCACCTCGAAGAGGGCATCGACCGGATCGAGCTGGTGGCCCCGGCGCGGCTCGACCTCATGCTGGACCGCGGCGAGATCACCGACTCGTTCACCCTGGCGGCCCTGCTGCACGCTAGGCGGCGTGGCCTCGCCCCGTTCGCGTCCTGACCCGGTGCCAGCCGGCGCGGGCCCAGCCGTTCACGCGCCGGCTGATCCGGCGGGCGGTGGGGAACTCGGTGCCGAGCAGCCCCAGCCCGGCGAGGATCGCCACCACGCCCGGTCCCGGCAGCACCAGCATCACGACGCCCGCGACGATCATCGCCGTCCCGGCGACGGCGACCGCGGCCTTCCGCAGCAGCCGCACCGGCCCCGCGCGCCGCGGCGCCGCCGGTTCGGACTCCGCGTCAGGCGGGTGCGTAGCGATCGTGGTCATGGCGCCTCCCCCGTCACAGGCTCTGCCCTATCGACGAACCGGAACGCCCCCGAAGATCCCGAACCCCGTCCGCTGTGGCCAGGACCACAGCGCACGGCCCGGCGGGCGCGGCATGCGGGCGCGGCAGGCGCGCGCGGCAGGCGGGCGCGGCAGGCGGGCGCGGCAGGCGGGCGCGCGCGGCGGGCGTACGGGCGTACGGGCGTGCGCGCGCGGCGGGCGTACGGGCGTGGCGGGCGTGGCGGGCGTGCGCGCGCGGCGTCCGCGGCGGGCGCGGCGGGTGGCGGTCGGGGGTGGCGGCTAGCATTCGGGCAATGAAGATCCGGTTCGCCGCTCTGCGGGCGCGTGGACGCGGCGGCCCGGTGGCGCACCGGCTGGCCGCGCGCGCCTGGCTGCGGCTCGGCGGGCGGGCGCAGTGGCGGCTCGCCCGGCTCCGGCACCGGACGTTCCTGGTGTACGCGGGCGGGATCGTCCGGGACGACCGGGGGCGGATCCTGCTGCTGCGGCACCGGCTCTGGCCCGCGTACCGCGCGTGGGGCCTGCCCGGCGGCTACGTCGACGCCGGCGAGCGGCTGGAGGACGGCGTCGCCCGCGAGGTGCGGGAGGAGACGTCCCTGGACGTGAAGGTCACCGGCCCGCCGGCGGCGATCGCCAGCGGCTTCCGCCACCGGGTCGAGGCGTACTACGAGGCCCGCGTGATCGGCGGGCGCCTCGCCCTGGACGCGGCGGAGATCCTGGAGGCCCGCTGGTACCCCCTGGACGACCTGCCGGACAAGATGTCCCCCCGCCTCCGCACCCTGATCACCTCACTCACCCCACCCCCCTAGGCCCGGCGCGCGGGGCTGCGGCGGGCGCGGCCGCGGCTACCCACCGGAATTCGGCGCTGAGGGCTCTTCGCTCGTCCCGGGCTCCGAAGGGCCCGGGTCGGACGGCGGCTCGCTGGGTTCCGACGGCTCCTCGCTGGGCACGTCGCTCGGCACGTCGCTCGGCTCCTCGCTGGGCGGCTCGCTCGGCGGCGTGCTCGGCTCCTCGGTCGGCTCGTCGCTCGGCGGCGTCCCGCCGAACCCGGGCTCGCAGTCGATACCGTCATGATCGCGATCTTGGTACCAGTCGTACTCGGGATCCACGCCCCGGTAGTAGGGCCCGTACCCGTGGGCGTTGGCCTCCGCGCACGTGTCGAAGCGCGGGTCGAGGCCGTCCGCCGGGCCCGGCGGCGCGACGGCGCCGGGCTCGCAGTCGACGCCGTCGTGATCACGGTCGTGGTACCAGCTGTATTCGGGGTCCCAGCCCTTGACGTAGGGACCGTACCCGTGGGCGTTGGCCTCCGCGCAGGTGGCGAAGCGCGGGTCGACGCCGTCCGCCGCGCCCGGCAGCGGAGTCGACGGATCGCGGGGCTCCCTCGGAGCCGGTGTCGGCGGGGTCGGCGGCGGGGAGGCGGGCGGCGCGCTCGTCTCGCGCGGGGCGGTCTTCTCGGCGTCCTCGGAGTCCGACCCGCACGAGGTGAGGAAGCCGAGGAGCAGGATCGCGGCTAGGGCGGCGAGAACCGGCAGAAGACCCCTGCGCCTTGGACGACGGCCGCGGAAGCGGAAGCGGAGGCGGGGGTGCGCGGCGCGGCCGGGCGGTGGATGCGATGGCTCTGGCATGGTGCGACCTTGTGAGTGGAGTCCGCCGCACCCTGAATCTCAGTTCATCGCAAACTTCCCGATAGTGACAGAAGCGGCGGGCCTCGCGGCGGCCAATATTCCGCCAATTGCTCCGCTTGACCTCAAGATGAGTCGAGGTTCCATCCTGGGGCAATGATCCTCACAGAGCTCGAACGCGAATATCTCGCCACCCAGCGCCTCGCCCGGCTGGCCACGGTCGGGCCCAAGGGCGACCCGCAGAACAATCCCGTCGGATACGAGTACAACGCCGATCTGGGCACCTTCGACATCCGGGGCTGGAACCTCGCGAAGTCCCGCAAGTACCGCAATCTCCGCGGCAACGACCAGGTGGCGCTCGTCATCGACGACCTGGCGTCCGTCCAGCCCTGGCGCGTGCGCGGCATCGAGGTCCGCGGGCGCGCCGAGACGCTCGTCGAGGACGCCCCCGAAGGCTCCTACTTCGGCGCGGACCTGATCCGCGTCCACCCGCTGACGATCTTCAGCTGGGGCATCGATCCCGCCGTCGAGGGCATGACCAAGCGCACCTTCCAAGACCGCGCCGCCGAGGAGCGCACCGCCTAGGGACGACGGCCCGGCGCGTCCGGCGGACGGGACGCGACGCGTCCGGGCGTCGCGCCGAAGGCGTGGCGGAAGGCCTCGATGAAGGCGCTCGGGCCGGCGTAGCCGCAGGCCGCGGCGACGCCGGTCACCGACGCGCCGGTCGCGAGAAGGATCAGCGCGCGGTGGAGGCGGACCTGCGCCCGCCACTGCGGGAACGTCATCGACGTCTCCAGCCGGAACAGCCTGCTCAGGGTCCGCTCGGACGCGCCGACCGCGCGGCCGAACTCGGCGAGGGTCCGCCGGTCGGCGGGGTCGTCGGCGAGCGCGGCGGCGATGGAGCGGAGCCGGTCGTCCACCGGGACCGGCAGGTGCAGCGGGAGTTCCTCCACGCGGCGCAGCTGGTCCAGCGCGACCCGCTCCAGGTTGCGCCGGGGCCCGGCGGTCAGGCCGTCCTCGGCGGTCAGCGCGATGATGACCTCGCGCAGCAGCGGGGACACCGCGAGCACCGTCGGCCCGCCGAACGCCGGCTCGTCCCGCGTGAAGTTCACGGTGCGCAGCTGGGTCGGCCCGTGCGCCTGGTGGGAGTGCGGCACCCCGGACGGCAGCCACACCGCCCGGTGCGGCGGCACGACCCACATGCCCGCGCCGGTCGACACCTGCAGGACGCCGTGACTGGGGTAGACGAGCTGGTGGTGCTCATGATCGTGCCAGCCGACGCGCTCCCGGTGAGCGAGCGGCAGCAACGAGGCGGGCCGGTCGGCAGGTTGGCGGGTTTTCGACATATGCCAGCAGAATACCGATAGCCCCCACCCGTGAGCGTTCACGATGCTGGACGGCATGGCAACGAGCATGCGGCGCACCGAGACGGCCGAGCACAGCGCGCCGCCGGTGGTGCGGCGGATGTGGCTCTGGGCCGCCGCCCACGCGGTCGACGACTTCTACCAGGGCCTCGTGCCCGCGAGCGTGCCCTACTTCGTCCTCGAACGGCATTACAGCTACGTCGCCGCGAGCGGCCTCACCCTCGCCGCCACGCTGGGCAGCGCCCTGCCGCAGCCGCTGATCGGCATCGCCGTCGACCGGCTGCGGCTGCCCCGGCTCGCGGCCGCGGGGGTCCTGCTGGCGGGGGCGGGGTTCGCGCTGTCCGGGACGGCCGGGTCGTACGCGGTCGTGTGGGTGCTCCTCCTGCTGTCCGGGCTCGGGGTGGCGATGTTCCACCCGGCGGCGGGCAAGGCCGCCCGGGAGGCCGCCGGCGACAGCGTCACGGGGATGAGCGTGTTCGCCGCGGGCGGCAGCGTGGGCTTCTTCCTGGCGCCCGTCCTCGCGACGCCGGCGCTGGTCGCCTGGGGGGCGGGCGGCACCGTCGTGTTCCTGCCCCCGGCCGTGCTGGTCGCGTTCGTCCTGGCCAGGAACGTCCGCCGGGCGCGGGACGGCGCCGTCCCGGCACCGGACGGGCCCGCCCTGTGGCGGCCGTTCGCCGTCCTCACCGCGATCTCGGTGGTCCGCTCCGCCGTGTTCGCGGCGGTCGCCACCTTCATCGGCCTGTACTGGATCCGGCACCTGGACGGGTCGCAGGCCATGGCCGGGACGGCGCTCGCGTGCTTCCTCGGCGGCGGCGTCGCCGGGACCGTCCTCGGCGGGCGCCTCGCCGACCGGATCGGCCTCGTCCGGACGGTACGGCTCGGCGCCGTCCTGGTCACGCCGGCGCTGGCCGGCCTGCGGCTGGCGCCGGGGCCGCTGCTGCCGCTGCCGTTCGCCGTCCTGGTGGGGCTGACGCTGAACGTCCCGTTCGCGGTCCTGGTCCGGCTCGGCCAGGACTACCTGCCCGGACGTCCCGGCACCGCGGCCGGGGTGACGCTCGGGCTCAGCGTCAGCGCCGGCGGCCTCCTGACCCCGGTCTTCGGGCTGGCCGCCGACGCGCACGGCGCGCAGGCGGTCTTCACCCTGCTCTGCTTCGTCCCCGCCGTCGCCTACCTGCTGGGACTGTTCCTGACCCCGCCTCCAGAAAGGCTCACATGACCCCGTTCGCCTTCCACGGCGGAGACGGCCACGGCGGCCACGCCCTATTCGCCGACATCGACGGTTCCGGGCGGCCGCTCGTCCTCCTGCACGCCGGCGGCCCGGACCGGCACAGCCTCCGTCCCCTGGCCCGGCTGCTCGCCGACCTGGCCACGGTGATCCTGCCGGACGTCCGCGGCTATGGCGCGTCGGTCTGCGCCGACCCCGCCCTGCACACCTGGGACCAGTACACCCGCGACCTGCTCGCCCTGCTCGACGCGCTCGGCCACCGCCGCGCCGTGCTGGCCGGCGCGGGCCTCGGCTCGACGATCGCGCTGCGCACCGCCCTGCGCGTCCCGGACCGGGTGGACGCGGCGATCCTGCTCGGCGTCGAGGACATCGAGGAGGACGCCGCCGCCAAGGCCGCCGAGATCGCCTTCCTCGACGCCTTCGCCGCCCGCGCCGCCGCCGACGGCCTGGAGGCCGCGTGGGAACCGATCCTGGAGCGGTTCCCGCCGGTCGTCGGCGCGATGGTGCGCGACGCCGTCCCGCGCAGCAACCGGGCCAGCGTCGTCGCGGCCGCCGCCATCGCGCACGACCGCTCTTTCGCCTCGGTCGCCGACCTCGCCGGCGTCGCCGCCCCCGTCCTGGTGTTCCCGGGCACGGACGCCCGCCACCCGCGGGCCCTCGCCGAACGCTGCGCCCGGACGATCCCCCACGCGACCCTCACCCCGGTCTCCATCTCAAATCAACTGAAAACAGCGGAAGACCTAGCCACCGCCACCGCCCCGACCATCCGATACTTCCTCACCTCCCTACCACCCGAACCGCCCTAGCCCGCGCGCCCTCCCGCTCGCGGTAGCGCGCCGAGCCGCGCCACAACGCCAGGAAGGTCTCTCGCACCACGTCGTCGATCAGCGCCTGGTCCGCGCAACGATTGCGCAGCCGCAGCCGCGAACGACGAGCTCGCATCCCGAACGGACCGGGGAGAAATCCTGTCGCAGCGCGTGGACGCCGCCCTTACGCTGGGCCCGCGTCCGCGGACGACTCGGGCGGTTGCCCCACGGCCCCGCGCCACCACGGAACCCGACCGATCGGGGGGATCATGTCCGACTCCGGCACCGGCGACCGGCAGCTCGACCTGGCCGGCGCGCGATCGCTGGCGGCCAGCGTGCAGCGACTGCTGAGGGCGGCCGGGGAGCAGGTCGAAGAGGCCAATGCCCGATCGCCGCTGGTGACCCGGTTGACGGATCATCTCGGCTGTCCGTTCCCCGACGTCCTCACGGTCGAGCAGACGTACAGGATCTGGGAGCACGCCAGCCTGCAGCGCGGTATCGACGCCTACCTCGCCGGGCATTCGCCGGACGCCGAATGGTTCGGAATCTCGGGCGCAGACCGGCGTTTCGAGAGCCTCGACAGCATGCTCACCGGAGCTCTGCGCACCGGCGGGTTCCAGCTCGGCCGGCCCGACTACGCGACCGCGGCGACCGGCGCGGCGGAGACCATGGAGGTCGTCGAGCTCGGCCTGGTCACGACCGCGGGCCCGGACGGCACCCCGATCGTGGTCGGGATGCAGAGCACCGCCGCCTACGACGAGCAATGCGTGCTGACGGTCTTCGCCAAAGAGCGGGCGACCGCCAGGGCCGTGCGGGACGAGGTGGATCGGCTCAAGGACGAGCACGACGTGCTCCGCGGCCGTTTCGTGAGCTTCACCGCCAGCGAGCACAACGAGAACGAACTCGTCACCTTCCTGCCCCGGCAGGGCCCGGCCGCGACGGACGTGATCCTGCCCGACGGGCGCCTGGAGGGTATCGAGTCGCACATCGTGGGCATCGCCGAGCACGCGGAGCGGCTGCTGGCGGCCGGGCAGCATCTCAAGCGGGGCCTGCTGCTGCACGGGCCGCCGGGGGTCGGGAAGACGCACACGGTCCGCTACCTCATCGGCCGGCTGTCCGGGTACACGGTCGTCCAGCTGACCGGTCACGCGGTGCGGTTCCTTGACCAGGCGGTTGCGCTGGCCCGCAGGCTCCAACCGGCTGTGATCGTGCTTGAGGACGTGGACCTGGTGGCGGAGGGCCGCGAGTCGCACGACAGCTCCCCGCTGCTGTTCTCCCTGCTGGACGCGATGGACGGCCTCGCCGAGGACGCCAACGTGGTGATGGTGCTCACCACCAACCGGGTCAACGTGCTGGAGCGGGCGCTGACCGAGCGGCCAGGACGGGTCGACCTGGCGGTGGAGATTCCCCGTCCGGACGCCGCGGGCCGGTTGCGGCTGCTCCGGCTGTACGCCCGCGACCTGCGGATCGAGGCCGACCTCGACCGGATGGTCACCGCGACCGAGGGGGTGACCGCGTCCTTCATCAAGGAGATGCTGCGCCGCGCCGTGCTGACGGCGCTGCGCGAGGCGGAGACCGTCGAGGCCCTCACGGACGCGCACTTCGAGGCGGCGCTGGCCGGGATGACGGCTCCGGGACAGTCGCTGACCCCGGGCCTTCTCGGCGCCCCCCTCGACGACCCGGACGACCTCCGACACGAGGACGACAGCTGAGCCCGCCCCCGCTGACAGACGCCCGGGATCCGTGAGACCACCGATATGGACCTGTGATCTGAGACTGGGGCGATGGGTGCGCGACGCCATCCCGCGCGGCGACCGGGTCAGCGCCGTCGCGGCCACCTCCATCGCGCACGACCGATCCTTCGCTACGGTCGCCGAACTCGCCGACGTCGCCGCCCCGGCCATCCGGGATTTCCTCGTCTCCCTGCCAGACCAGCCGAGCTAGTGCGCAAAGCTCCTGGACGCCACCGTTCGCGGCTTCGCGAAGCGCCGCTTCAGCGCGTTCGGCGTATGGGCAATTGATGCTCCGGTAGAGCCGGATCGCCTCCCGGGAGCGGCGCCTTCCTCTAGGCGGCCCCGTCCGAGAGGGAGGCGGGTAAGTGTTTGATGCCGTTGAGGAAGTTCGACCGCAGCCGGTCGGGAGGGCCCGCGGCGTGGACGGCGGGCGCACGGCTGAGCAGTTCCCGGAAAATGGCGGTGATCTCGCTGCGCGCCAGATGCGCGCCCAGGCAGTAGTGCGGTCCGGGGGCGCCGAAGCCGAGGTGCGGATTGGGCGAACGGGTGATGTCGAACCGGTCGGGGTCGTCGAACACGGTCTCGTCGCGGTTGGCCGACCAGTAGTACAGGAGCAGTTTGTCGCCCGTGCTGAAATGGTGGCCGTTCAATTCGCAGTCCCGGGTCGCGGTGCGCCTCATGTAGATGATGGGCGAGGCGACTCGGACGATCTCGTCCGCCGCCGTGGCCGCGTACCGTTCGAAGTCTCCGGCCCACAGCCGTTTCTGCTCCGGATGCTCGGTGAGGAGCATGAGCCCGTGCGAGATCGCCGTGCGGGTGGTCTCGTTGCCGGCCTGCAGGAGAATGCCGAAAAAGGAGCCGAGTTCCCCGCCGGTCAGTTTCTCGCCGTCGACATTGGCGTTGACGAGCCTGGACGTCAGATCGTCGCCGTCGGGGGCGCCGGCGCGTTCGGCGGCCAGGTCCTTGACCATGTCCGCCAGTTCGGCGGCGGCCGTGAGGAGGGTGACGGGCTCGGTCTCCGTCCTGTCCGGGGTGTACTCGGGGTCGCCCGCGCCGAGAATGATGTTGGTGCGCTCGGCGACGAACCGGTGCCGGCTCTCCGGGACGCCCATCATCCCGCAGATGATGGTCAGCGGCAGCCGCTCGGCGACGTCGGTGACGAAGTCGAACGTGCCGTGCTCCGGCAGCCCGTCGACGATCTCGGCCGCCACCTGCCGGATCTGGGCGTCCAGCCGCTGGATCATGCTCGGGGTGAACGCCCGGGACACGATCCGGCGCAGCCGGGCATGCCGCGGATCGTCCATGTTGATCATCGAGTCGAAGAACTCCATCAACCGCGGCGGCCGATCGAACACCATCACGCCCTCGGCGCTGGAGAAGTCCTCCGGCCTCCGGCTGGCCTCCGCGACGTCGGCGTGGCGCGTCACCGCGTAGAAGCCCGGCCCCGGCCTCGCCCACCGAATCCGCGGCTCCGCGAAGAACGCGATCGGCCTCTCCCGCCGCAGCACGCGGAACGCCGCCGCGCGATCGGCGTACGGCGCGGCCCAGAAGGCACCCTTGGACAGATCGATGTCGGACAACCCGGGCACATCGCCTCCTCGTACCGTCAGGGTTTGCGGCCCACTCCCGCGTACACCGGGATCCGGCCGCCGTAGCCGGGCGCCTCCTCGACCGTCCGCTCCGGCGGGGCGGTGAGCCGGACGACGTCCGATCCGTCCGGGTCGGGCTCGTCGGGACGCCGGTCGGTCAGCCACACCAGCCCCGGGTCGACCAGGTCGTCCCCCTTGAACAGGTCCTCGATCTCCTGATGCGTCCGCAGGTGGACGGGGCTCGCGGTGCGCCGGTAGATCTCCCTGGCCCGCTCGGTCTGTTCGGGCCGGGCCTTCTCCACCAGGTCCCCGGTCAGATGGGAGACGACCAGGTGACTCCCCGCGGCGGTCGCGTCGCGGTACTCCGCCACGATGGCCCACGGGTCGTCGGCGCCGTCGACGAAATGCAAGATCGACACCAGGATCACCGCCACCGGACGGCTGAAGTCCAGTAGCTCCCGTGTCGTCTCGTGCCGCAGGACGGTGTCCGGCCGCCGCAGGTCCGCCTCGATCACGCCGACGTTGCCCGGATCGCGTATCAGCGCCCGGCTGTGCGCGCAGACCATCGAGTCCCAGTCGACGTAGACGACGCGGGCGTCCGAGTTCGCCGCCAGCGCCACCTGGTGCACGTTGCTCCGGGTGGGCAGTCCGGCGCCCAGGTCGAGGAACTGCGTGATCCCCGCCTCCGTGGCCAGATACCGGACGGCCCGCATCAGAAACGCCCGATTGGCCCGCGCCGCGACCGGCGATCCCGGCAGCACGGCGATGACCTTCTCGGCTGCCTCTCTGTCGGCGGCGTAGTTGTCCTTTTCGCCCAGGTAGTAGTCGTACATCCGAGCGACGTTGGGCACCGTGACATCGACACCCGACGGCGGGCTGTCTTCCCCCATGGACGGACCCTTTCGTCCAAGCAGAGCGGCAGACACTGACGAACTCATCATGGCAGGGACACCAAACCCCAACAATCTAAAAGATGAGGCTGGAATTGCGGGTCTGCGGAAATCGGGCTGACGAGGTCGGCGCCTGGTGGTCCGCGGCCCCCGTGGCCACCGCCCGCAGTGGCCTGGGGGCCCGTTCGCGGTGGCCCGCACCGTCCCGAGACCACGAGATCACCATGGCCCCCCACCACGCGGGCGGCTCTCCCACAGGGCGGCGATCGGACGGGACCGCCCAGTGAGGCTCACCTCGCAATGGGTCACAACTCGCAGGCCGTCATGGACGCGAACGACCCAGGAAAGGACGTCGAAGGGCGAGTGGCCCCGTATCGCCCGGCGGCGCGACAACCGCGCAGGGTGGCCGCGGTGGCCGCACCGGGCCGCGAGAACTTTACGAACAAAGCGCGGACCCCGACAACGACCGTGGTAAGAAGGGCAAGGCCACCACAAATCACGAACCGCCAACGATGGCGGCGCTCCCGACTGTGATTCGGTTTCGGCGAGCGCACTGTTCGATACGGCAGCGAGGCGAAAGAGATACCCGGATCAATGAACTATTCGCTCGTTGAGATTCGCGATAACAACATCCTGGCCTTGCGGTACTTCCTGCTGGAAGGGCCGGAAGCGTGGGCGCCGCTGCAACGCGAGCTGCAGGAGGACGACGAGACCGCGGCCGGTTACGTGTCGCTGCTCCTCGGGGCGTTCAGCGTCGCGGTGCGCCGGAGGTTCCCCGCGACCCCCACCGCGGCGGAGATCATGCGCTTCGTCACCGACTTCCGGATCAGCCGCGAGGACGCGGACCTGATCAACCCGCTCGTGGTCGAGGACGTGATCCGCCGCGCCGTCGACACGTCTCCGCTGGACGAGGACGAGCCGGAGGACCTGACGGCCGTCCTGAGCATCAAGGCCCACATCCTGCTCTTCCTCGTCGCCGAGGCCGACTTCTCCGCGACCGAGCTGGAGCGGTTCATCGAGGAGGTCGTCGACTACACCAGGGAGTGGCTCGTCGCACGCCGGGCCGAGATGCTCGCGGGGCGGTGAGACAGGAAAGATTCCGTCGCGCCGGGTGGGCGCCGCACTTGCGCCGGGCCCGCGTCCCCGGACGTGCGCGGCGCCGAGCGGACGACCTCCAGCGGTGCACAGGACGGTCGACACCGACCTGCCCCGGCATCGGAACCCGACCGGGCAGAGAGATCCTGTCCGATTCCGGCACCGGCGACCGGCGGCTCGACCTGGTCGGCGCGCGAAGGCCGGCGGCCTCACCACCGACCGGTCAAGCTGCTGCCGGAGCGAGCCCTGACCGAACGTCCCGGGCGGGTCGAGCAGGCGGGTCGACCGGGCGGGTAGACGAATGAGCCGCCCGCCGATGACGCCCCGGGGATCATGCCCTGAGTGACTCGTTGGGTTCCAAGTCGGCGAGTATGCCGATGCCCCTCGTCGAGCCGCGACTAGTATTCCTGCCGCCCATTCGGGAAAGCCCCTCGCCGGCGAGCGCGGAAGCCGCGCGGCGGCCGGAGATGGCCGCGGCCAGATGATCGCTCGCCCCAGGCTGAGAACAATGGGGCCGGTGCCCGAACCGGAAGAGTCTCGTCCAGACCACGGCACTCCGGGCGGCGACCGTGGTAGGAAAGTTCGGTGCATCGCCCGGCCCCCGCCGGGACGATCGGCCCGCCATTCAGCGACATGCTGGAAATCCAAGCCTAACGAGACCCGGGTCGCCGGCACGACCGGATCACTGTTCTTCGAGCGGTCATAGGAACTACGGATGCCTTCGCAATTTACGGACTCCCCTTACCTGGCTCCTCCTCCGCCGTCAAAGGCGTGGGGCAAGTGGCGGCTGATTTACCTGGCCTTTCCGGCGTTCATGATCTTCGTCGCGGTCATGGTCGTGCGGAGCGTCGTGTTCGGCGGTGAGGAGTCTTCGGGTCCCAAGGGCGAACTGCTGTGGTGGCTGGACGCCAAGGCGGCGCCGCTGCAGCCGCATGGGCCGGTGGGGTGGCCGTCCGGGGACGTGTTCGCGATCGCCGCCGGGCGGCAGGTCACCGGGTACGGGATCGCGGACGGGAAGAAGCGGTGGGCGGTGCCGCTCCCCGGGGACGTTTGCGCCGCGTCCACGCAGATGGCGAGCGGACGGGTCGCTGTGCTGCACGGTGCCGGGGGTGGCACGTGCGACCGCGTCCAGGTCGTGGACGTCCAGCGCGGGAAGGCCGTGTGGCAGCGGCCGCTGCCGCTGTGGGACTCCAGCGGGACGAAGGGCACCCAGGTCGTCATCGCGAACGGCGCCGTCGCGGTGCAGCGGGAGGACGAGGGCATCAACGCGTTCCGGCTCCGGGACGGCAGGCCCCTGTGGCGGCGCATCGGTCTCTTCAACGGCTGCCTGTACTCGGCCGTCGGCGGCGGGCGGGCGCTGGTCGCCGAGCAGACGTGCGGGGGCGGCACGTCCGGCGCCGTCCAGCTGCTCGGCGCGGCGGACGGGCGGCCGCGCTGGACCCGTCCGCTCGGCGAGGACATCGGCGTGACCGGCATCTTCTCCACGGACCCCGTCGTCATCGGCATCGGGGAGACCTACGACGGGGAGACCACGCAGGTGCTCATGCTCGACGACGCCGGTGCTCCGGCCGGACGGGTGAAGCTGGACAAGTACAGCGGCCAGCGGAGCGTCCACTGCGCGAGCGGCGAGGTCACCCGGTGCGACGGCATCGTCCTCAGCGGCACCACCGTGTACCTGCGCGCGAAGACCGACGACTTCGGCCCGCAGAAGGTCACCGCCTACGACCTGGCCAGCGGCCGCGACCTGTGGACGAGCAAGGTCACCGGCCGGGCGGAGCTGGTCCCGGTGGGCTTCCACGGCGGGCGGCTCATCGCGGCGCACCCGCCGGTCCCCGCGCGCAAGCGGGGGTATTCCGGCGACCCGAGCGCCGTCCTGGCCCTCGACCCGCGGACCGGGAAGGACACCGAGCTGATGACGGTGTCCGAGTCGATGACCGGCATCGACGCGATGATCAGGGGCGAGGCGCGGCTGTACTGGGCGGACGGCCGCCTCATCCTGCTCCGGTACGGCCCGCGCCCCGGCGACGGCCCCGTCCTCGCCGCCTTCGGCCCCCCAAACCCCGCCCCCGCCCGCAAACAATGAGCCCGCCCGCAAACAATGGCCCGCCCGCGTCCGCTGATCATCCAGCGCGCAGAGCGGCCTCGACGGTGCGGGCATCGATCAGGTCGGGCTGGTCCCAGTGCCGTCTCGCCGCGTTGACCTTCGCGGTCATCGTTCTGATGAGCTGATCCTCCGGGTACGGATAGGGGCCGTTCCGCGCGAAGAGCTGCGAGTAGCGGACCGAGTCGACGATCACCGACTTGATCCGCTCGTGGGTGAGGTAGGCGGCGATGTCCCGCCTCCAGCTGGCCGTGTGCTCGCGCGACGAAACGGAGACCCAGCGCTCGATGAGCGTGTTCTGTTCGCTTGGCAGGTACCCCATCTTGTGGAGGTGCACGGCGAGGTCGTAGACGGGGTCGCCCCAGAGCGCCAGCTCCCAGTCGAGGAACGTGGTCGTGCCGCCGCCGACGATCATGTTCCGGCGGTGGACGTCGGCGTGGACGCAGGTGAAGGGACGCGCGGTGAGGCCGCGCCAGAGGTCGCCCACCGGGGCGAGGGGGTCGGCCGGGATGGCCAGCGCGGCGAAGAGATCGGCGTACTGGGCGCTGTAGGTGTCGTACACGCGCTGGGTCAGGGCGGACAGGCGCCGCGCGAACGCGGTCGTGTCCCCGTCGGCCGGCCAGGACTCGGGGACGTCCGGCAGCCGGGGAACGCGGGCGAGCTGGACGAACAGCCGGATGACGTCGTCCAGCACGTGGGCGGGAACGGCGACGCCGCGTGGCGCCACGTCGTTGAGCACATCGCCGGCGATGAACTCGTGCACTTGGAACGGCGGGTCGGCGGACGTGTGCAGCACGCGCGGGGCATGCCGGACGTGCGGGGAAACGGCGGTCAGGACCCGGTCCTCGCGCCACGGCCGCAGATCCATCATGTCGGCGCCGCGGATCGGGATCCGGACGATGACCGGCCCGTCGGGGGTGTCGACGCGGATGTTGTCGTTGTAGTACCCGGTCGCGGAGTCGCCGTGCGCGCGCGCCCGCTCGTACAGTTCCCGCCAGGTCACGCACCCTCCAGCAGTGCCGTCACGAGTTCCCCCGCCCGGATCTCCAACGATGCAAGCAGGCCGGGCGGCCGGATCTGGGCGCGGGCGCGACCGGTCACCTCGCCGATGTCGTCGCCCGCGGCGTCCAAGGCGTCCAGCAGAAGGCCGCCGACCATGATCAGGGTGGGGTAGACCTCGGCGCCGACGAGTTCGGCGACCGCCCAGCGCGCGGACGCGGCCGCCCGGGCGGGCTCGCCGGTGCGGGCGTGCAGGAAGGCGCGGAAGAGTTCCGCGCGGGCCCGGCCCGAGCGGTAGCGCGCCCGGTCCAGGGCCTCGGCGGCCGTCTGGAACGACGCCGCGGACGGGGCGTGCTGCCCGAGGCGGAGCTGGGCGACGGCGAGCGCGGTGTAGGCCTTGCCGATCTCATGGTGGGCGCCCAGCTCGGACTGCGTCTTGATGGCGTCGGCGGCGAGATCGATGGCGCTCGACGGGTCGGTCCAGGCCAGCAGTTCCGCCCTGTTGGTCTGGATGTTGGCCTGCTCGATCACGGCGCCCGCCCGCTCGTAGAGGTCGGACGCGGTCTCCAGGGCGCGGCCGGACGCGTCGAGGTCGAACGCGAACCGGTGCCCGAGATGCTGGAGCCGGGCCACGTCGCCGCGAAGCACGAAATCGTCGTCTGGCGCATCGGCGAGGATCTGCTCGGTGATGGAGAGCGAGTCGTCGAAGCGGCCCTGGCACATGTCCAGGTCGGCCACGCAGAAACCGGCCCGCAGACGGACGGGACCGGCATGCTCGTTCCAGATCCGGCGGAAGAGGTCCTGGGCTTCGCTGGTGGCGCCCGCGATCCGCCGCCCGTGCGCGCCCGCGAGCGCCAGACGCGCTCCTGGCGTGTCGTGCAGGGACCAGTCGATGGACGGGGTGAGCCGCGTGGCGGCCTCCGCGTCCCCGAGCAGGACCGCCGACTCGGCGTCCAGGCAGCGGGCCGTCTGGGCGAGCTCGGCGCTCCCCTCACCGGCGTCCAGGTACTCGCGCAGGTCGCGGGCAACGCCGTCGACTCCCTGCTTGCCGCCGTACAGCATGGCGCGGTCCGCGTACGCCAGGATGTCCGCGCCGGTGAAGGCGCCGCCGTGCAGGCCGCAGAACGCCGCCTCGCGCACGGCCCGCACTTTCGTGGCGACCCCGTCCTCGGCGGTCTGGTCCTGTGCGGCACGGGCGTCCCACACGTCCTTGAGAAGGGCCTGGACGTCCCGGACGGTCTCCTGCGACAGCCGCTTGTACAGCGCCGCCTTCATGAGCTGGTGCAGGCGGTTGCCCCGAGTTCCGGCCGGATAGACGAAGGAGTACGCCGTCAGCGACTCCCACGCCATCCGGTGCCGGGGCAGGTCGAAGGCGTCCGCCATCGCCTGGAAGATCTCGAAGTCGAAGAGGCGGGTGACGCTCAGCAGTTCCAGGGTGCGGATCTCGTCGGCGGCGACGTGGGTGAGGAAGCGGTTCAGGATCTCCTCCGACGACACCGCGGCGGACTGGCGCGCCGTCGTCCGGGTGTCGACGGCCAGGTGCAGGTAGAACGGGAGCCCCTGGCTGGCGGTCGCGATGGCGTGGCGCGCCGCCTCGTCCGCGATGCCGCCGCCGGCGAGAAGCTCAAGCCGGGCCTCCATCGGCAGCCCGTCCACCCTCTGGACGCGGACCACCTCCGCCCATCCGGGGTCGTGCGACGCCCAGCCGAGACGCTCACGGCTCGCCACGACCACGACCCCGCGGTCGAGCTGGGCGATCAGATCCCGGAGCCAGACGTCCTGCGCGGCGGACCGTCCGGCCCGCGCCGGGGCGGGGACCAGCGCCTCGTAGGCGTCCACGAAGACGACGTAGGAACGGTCGGAGCCGTCCCGCAGGTCCTCGGCGAACAGGTACGTCACCGCGTCGGCCAGCTCGGCGTTGGTCAGGTCGTCCAACCGGCTGAGCGTTTCGTCGGCCTTGATCCGGTGCCGCTGCCGCATCCCGGTCGTCGCCTTGCCGAGCAGGCGCAGCAGCCCGACGCCGGTGCCGAAGACCGGCACGCCCGCCGCGCCGTCGAGGATCTGGGAGAGCGCCTCGCTCTGGTCCACGAACGGAAGGTCACGCGACGACAGCCGCAGGTGCGGATGCAGCCGCTGCCACAGCACGGCGTAGGCGATGTCGAAACGGTCGAACTTGACGCCCTGCCGTCCGAGTTCCACGCGCAGGACCGCGAGGGCGTCCTCCTGCTGCCGCATCGCCGGGACCTGGAGGTCGATCGTCGCCGTCCGGCACGTCTCAGCGCAGCGCTGCCTGAGCTCCTGCAGCAACCGCGACTTGCCGATGCCGCCGACCCCCACCACGTTGAACACGCGAGGGGCTTCCAGGTGGTCGTCCAGCAGTTCGCCGAACGCGTCCATCACCTGTTCCCTGTCCACGAACGGCCGGTGCAACGCGGCCACCCGCCGGAAACGAGGTTCGAGGGGCATGACACGACTCCCGAGGGCGAGGATGAATCTCTCCGCCCGGCGGGGACGGACGGCAACAAGTCCCAAACCGACGATAACGGCTCCCCGTCCCCATTCACTGCCGGTCTCGGGGCGAGCGTCCGAGCCGCCCGCCCCGAGACCGGACTCAAGTCGGCTAGACCCGGTCGAGCAAGCCCTGCTTGATCCGTCCCACCAACACCGCGAATTCCGCACCGGTCACATCAAGCCGCCCACCATTCGGATCCTTGGAGTCCCTGATTGCAACGCCGCTGATCAGGTCGCCGACCTCGACGCACACTTCGTCGGTGGAAGCACCGCTGTACGAGCTCTTGCGCCAGGTGATCGTCATGCGAACTCCTTCATGATCTGTTCGATCAGGGCACGGGAATCGCCCTCGGACAAGGCTTTCGCCCCGATCAGTTCGAAGTCTAGGGCGATCTCGCGAACCTCCGTAGGGTCCTGAACCAGCCGGCCACCGTGGAACGCACTGGTGTAGGCGACGTCTCTGCGCTCCAGGCTCATGACCTGGAACGGCCCGTTCAGCCCGAGGTGCCAACCGGCCGATCGGGCGATGATCCGGATGCTTATCCTCGGACGCTCGCCCAGCTCCAGCAGGCGCTGGAGCTGGGCACTCATGACGTCGGGCCCTACCACCGGACGGTCCAGCGCGTCCTGGTCGAGGAGAATCATGATCAGGGGGTGATCCTCCCTGCCGGTGATCAGCTCCTGTCGCGCCATGCGCTCCGCGAGCGCCTTCTCGATGTCGTTGACGCGCGCCATGGATAGGCCAGCGCGAGCGTAGCCCGCTGTCTGGAGAGGAACGGGAATGATCTGTCCCTGGTAGATGCGGAGGACCTTGGCCATCACCTCGTACTCGATGGTCTGGCGGAACCAGTCCGGACTGTGGAGCGACCGCGCGAACGTCAGCAGGCGCTCGAAGTGCCCTCCTGTCTCCCATGCCTTGTCGAGGGCCCTGGCCTGGTCCAGGTCGATGCAGGCCCGGCCCGCCTCCAGGTTTGAAACGTGGGATCGGACGCAGTGAATGATCTTGCCGACCTGGGTACCGGTGATCCCTCGTTTCTGGCGGTAAAACCGCAGGTCGTAGGCCAGCCAGGCGTAGAGCGAGGACGCTGGATCGAGCTCGTCCGCTGCACTCATCGACATCTCCCGGGGGTTGAGATGTTTACGAATACAGCCCACTCTAGTCACCGGTGGTGATCCTGGAGGCACGAATCGTGAAACCTTCCAGGAAGGGGCGGGCGAACGATGATCGCGACGCCGAACTGTCTGGTGGTCCCGATGCCGGCCTCGAAGGCAGCGCCGGGCATGGCACGCCAGCTCACCCAAACACGTCTGTACATGTGGGGCTATGAGCACATTTTGGACGATGCATTCCTTATCGCATCGGAATTGCTCACCAACGCCGTGGCCGCCACGCCCGGCAAGGAGATCCGGTACCAGTGCAGCCGCGACACCGCCGGTGTCCTCATCGCCGTGTGGGACTCCAGTCCGGACGTTCCGCGGCCACGGCCGGTGGCCGACCTGACGATCGACCCCCTCGACGACTCCGAAGAGGGGTGGGACGACACCGGCGGCCGGGGGCTCCCCATCGTTGCGGCCCTCTCCATCGAGTACGGCCACACCCCCGACCCGTCCAACGGCAAATGGGTCTGGGCCCGCCTCAAGCCATGATCCCGGCACGACCGGACCGAGGCGCACCACCCGACGGCGGGCGATGCGCCGCGCGGCGTCGGATCGTCCGCCGAATGTTCAACAAGGCCATATCCACGACGCAGAACGGCCCCTGGCGTTCGCCAGGGGCCGTTCTGCGTCCTCTCACGACGAATCTTGTGAGCGGCGCACCGCAGGGTGGCGGTGGCCGGTCAGGCTTGGCGTTGTTGAAGGTCGGCGAGGTATTCGTTGAGTTGAGCAGGAGTGATCCTGCGTGCGCGTTTCCGGATGAGCAGCGACTTGAGTTCACCGGTCCGCAGCAGCGCGAAAACCGAATCACGGCTGATACCGAGGCAGTGTGCTACGTCCATGACCGTGAGGAGACGTTCCGGCGGCAGGTCATGGTGTGCCTCGTCCCCATCCGGGTGTCGTCGGGTTGCGATGTGGTTGCGTTCGCGGTCTGCATTGTCGGTCACCTTCCTCTTTTCGTGGGTGCTCAACCCGTCCGGGCGGCGAAGTCCGCACCGTCGTCCACGTGGTCGCCGTAGACCGGGACGGCATCAATGTGCAGCGCCTTCAGGAGCCCGGCGGTGGGGACCTGGTAGCGGTGGCCCAACCTCATGACCGGGCAGGGGAAATCATGGCGGCGCACGAGTTTGTAGGCCGTGCCGATACTGATGCCCAGAGCGCGCCCGGCGGTCCGCAGATCGACGACTGTCGGCAAATCGAACAGCTCGGGAAAGGTCACGGGAATGACGTGGCCCGGCCGTTTCCCGGATAGCGGGCCATCCGCGCCCGTTACGGGCGTCATCGTCATGCCGCGTCTCCCCTTACTCGGCGACGCAGCGGAAGGGGATGGCCGGGGTCGGCCGGGGCGGCGTCGTTCCGGACCAGGAGGTACCCGGCCAGGCGGCCCTCCGCGCGAGCGCGACGTTGCCGGCATGCGTGATAGCGAAGACCCATACGCTCGGCGATCGCGCCGAGACGCTCGCCTTCGATACGCGTCCGGTTGATCAGGTCGGCCTCGGATACGGAGGGAACGCCTTCATGGACGGCCTCGACGAGGGGCCGGATGTCATGGTCCTGCAGTTCCCGCTCCGCCGCGATCAGAGCGAGTTCCTCGCTCGGGATCTCCCGCTCGTCGCGGGAACGCGCCCGCCAGGCGCGACGGAACGTCGACCACCACAGGAAGGCGCCGACCTTGGCCCGCCCGGCGTCCACGTCCCGCAGTTCCTCGAGGAAACCCGCGACGACTTCGGCCTCCATCTCCCCAAATCGGCTGCCGGTGCCGCGGGTGAGGCGGCTGACGATCTTGCGAAGTCCGGGGAGCATCATCCAGACCGCTTCGAGTTGCCACCGCTCGTCCCCGCCCTGCGCGAGGGTCACCAGTTCGGTCCACACCGCGTCCTGGAGGTCGGACGGCGTGTCGCGGGCGAGCATGAGCGCACGCGCCCGGCCGAGTTCCAGCGGACCGTCGTACCCCTGGTGCCCGGTGAGCGCGAGGGTCGACTCCCGGAATTGAGCTTCGATCGCGTCGAGAAGACGCCCTGAACGCGACTCGGACAAATCTACCTCCCACCATCTGCGGAGAAGGCGACCTCGTCGCCCGGCTCCGTCAACTTCTCCTCTGAGAGAAGGCAGCGGTTCGGAGGCAGAATTTAACAGCGACCGAAAGAATTTTGAAGACAATCATCCGGCAGGCGGGACATGCGCGTCCAGCAAACTAGCATTTGATGCATAAATCGACAGAAGTTCGCGCGCATCTGCGGCGATCTCGGCGGAGGAACGACGCTGCAACGCCACCGAATCGGCGGCCCGGCTCGGCTCGGCATCACTGTCGATAGGTTCAAGCGGGGTGGCGGCCGCAGCGTTCCGGTAGACGATGCGCGCCTGAGAGAGTGGTCGATGTCGAGGGTGCATCGGCAAAAGCGCAACGAGCCCGCTCCCTGCATTTCGTCGTGGCGACCCGCGCCCGCGACACCCTCCTCATCACCCCGAGCCAGTTCTGGGCGGGCTCAGCGTCCGGGTCCCTGGCGTGTCCGGCGGGTGAGCGCGCGGGCGAGCATCGCGGTGAGGGCCGCCACCGCCGCCGCACCGGCCATGAGCGTCCAGGGACGGCGGGAGCGGGAGCGGTCGGGTGGCGGCTCGGGAGCCCCGCTGTACTCCTCATCGAGGATCTGGTGGAAGCGGCGGGCGCGCTTCGTCTCCGAGGTGCTCATGCGTACCTGGCGGGCTTCGCGCCAGTAGGCGCGTCCGGGGCGGGCGCTGAACATCTCGCGGGAGATGGCTCGCAGGCGCGTTTCAGGAAGTGCCTTCGTCTCGAAGGACATCTGCCATTCAGAGATGATCATGTTGATGTACATGAGCTGGCGCCTGGCCTTGCGGTCGTCGTCCGGCGGTACCGGGCCCCATGCCTCATCGAGGTCGGGGTCGTCCATCGCCATTTTGAGCAATTCGGCTATCGCGATGCGCCGCGCCTCTTCACGTGCGATCTTCGTTTCACGCGCCTGGAACATGAGGGTGGCCACGATTCCGGCCAGGGCGACCGCGGCCACGAGCGCCGATGCCGCGCCATAGGTCTGGCCGATGAAGCTCAGCCGTTCCCAGCGGGCGGTCGGGCCTTCGAACGCGCGCAGCGCCCACGGGGAGGCGCCGATGAGGCCGACGACCACAAGGGTGAGGAGGCTGAGGCTGAGATTTCTCAGCCTCCTACGGCCCATGCGAACGGACGGCATCCATGAACAATAGTTCAGACCGCGGGCGCCGGTAGCGTGGCCACTTCCCGCTCAAAGAAGTCGAGCAGCGATTCGCCCTTGCCGAACAGGCGGGCGATCTCCGCCGCGGCCGTGCTGATCGTGTCGGGAACGCTGATGCGTTTGGCTCCGTTCGGCGTCCAGTCCGGCAGATAGCGGACTTCGTACAGGACGCGCCCGCCGATGACCACGACCTCGGGCACCTGGCGCTGGATTTCGAGCGACGCGAGTTCGGCGGCCGGGAGCACGCTCAACTCGAAACCCGCCTCCGCGAGCATCCGCAGCGCGTACAGCTCCCACTGGACGTACGGGGTCAGGGGACGCTCGACCACGCGGACGCGCTTGATCTTCAAGCCCTGCCGCCTGTTGCGGAGGGCCTCGGCGCGCACGGCCTCGCGGTCCTGCTCAAGGAGGTCCAAGGCGCGCTGCCAGTCTCCGGAGGAGAAGGCCTCCCAGCTGGGATCGTCCACCTCGCGGAAGGTCTGGGAGCGTTCGAGTTTCCAGACCACGCCCCGCAGACCCGCCGCCTGACGGGCGAAGTCACCGTGGTAGGCCGCGTGATCCAGCTCGTCGCCAGGGATCTCGGGAATCCGGTCAAGCATCTCTGATTTCCGGTTTGGCGGCGGCGAGCAGGCGACCGGAGATGATCACCAGGCGCTCGTCGGAGCCGATGCGCACGCCCGGCGGGAGCCGATCGCCGTACGCGTCCGTGGCGTCGCGGCCGATCACGGCGATGTCGCCGTTGTCCAGCTCCCAGATCTCCGGCAGTCCTGAGTCGTGCGGCTGTCTCCCACCTCGGCGGCCGTCTTGCCCAGCCGTCGCTGGAACCCCGCGCCGTGATCGGCTTCCCACGGTCTGGCCATGATGTGACTCACTTCCAGTCGCTGGCGTCAGCAGAAATTTCCCACGGGAATGAGAGAGCGACAAGACTTGTCTAAAACGTCCAGTCGGAGGTGAGTTTGCATGCAAAGGTCGATTTGGACAGCCGAAATCCCGGATGGGATGACGATCAGCGCTCCTCGCTCGTCAGCGGCTTTGCCGCATATCCACCCGCTCTTTGGAAGTCCGGCGGACGCTTTCCAAAACTGCATCGGCCCGGATTCAGGGGGCCTCTTCCGGTCAGTCGAGTGACGAGCGCGACCAGGGGTCCACGGCCGATGGCGCGGACGGCAACCGAGGTGGGTCGGCGTGCGTCCCATCTGGGCATGCTTTACGGCGTTTAAGGTGAAATGAGAGTGATGCCGGGGTGTCGGTAGGCAGGGACGTGGTGATGCGGGAGCGGATCGGGCATCTTTATGACTATCTGAGCGCGCTTGCGCAGGAGGTTTACGCCAAGCCCGTCCGGCATGTCGGGGAGCATGATGTGGCTGCTTCGCCGGACGAGTTGCCTGCCCATCCCGCGGTGCGTGTCGGGGCGGCGGCCGGGGACGCGTGGTTGCGTGTCGGGAAGGTGCCGAAGCCGCTGCCGCCCGGGCTTCCCTTTGAGCTGCGTGAACTGTTCCGCGGCGTGGTGCGGGACGATCCGTACGTCCCGCCGGAGGTTCCGGATGATCTCGTCTCGGACGACGTCGCCGGTGCGTTCGAGCGGTGGCGGGAGAGTGTGTGGGCGCCTTGGGCGGAGGCGGCGCGGGACGCCGTCGCTGCGCGGCAGCTGTACGAGACGTTGTTCCGGCTGCGGCAGCGGATGCGGACGGACGAGGCCACCCATGAGCTGGTGTGGGGCCACGGCGTTCTGGGGTGGAGGCAAGGTGGGCACCGCGTGTGCCATCCGCTGCTGATCACGCGGGCTCGGATCGCGTTCGACGAGCGGTCCGGTGAGATCTCGATCGTGCCGGACGGGCTCCCCGCACTGGAGCTGGACTGCCTGCAAGGCCTCGGCATCGCCGGGCTCGACCAGCTCAACGCGGTCGTGGAGCATGTACGGGACACGGCCGTCGATCCGTGGGCGCGGGACGAGACACGTGCGCTGTACCGGCGGATTCTCGCGCCGCTCGGGCTGGACGACCGGCTCGACGAGGGCCCGGGGCTGCCGGAGGCCGGAGACGCGCCGGTCGTCGCGGCGACGTGGCGGTTGTTCGTCCGCAGGCGCCGGGTGATGTTCCTGCGGTTCTTCGAGCAGCTCAAGGCCGCCGTCGCCGATGGAGAGCGGCTGCCCGCCCCGATGGTGGCGCTCGCGGCCGGGGAGGACGCGGCGCGGGAGGCCGTCGCGGCCGGGGACGCGGATTGGGCGCCGGTCGCCGAGCGGCTGCTGCTGCCCCTCGCCGCGAACGACGAGCAGGAGCAGATCGCCCGCAAGCTCACCCGGCACAGCGGCGTGACCGTGCAGGGCCCGCCCGGCACGGGCAAGAGCCACACCATCGCCAACCTCGTCTCGCATCTGGTCGCGCACGGCAAGCGCGTCCTGGTCACGGCGCACAAGGATCAGGCGCTCGCCGTTTTGCGGGAGAAGATCCCGGCGGAGCTGCGGGACCTGTCGCTGGCGGTGCTGGGGGCGTCGTCGGCGGATCTCACGGAGTTGCAGCGGTCCGTCCAGGCGATCACGGCGGCGGCCGATGGCGTCGATGAGGAGCGGGAGGAGCGGGCTACGGCCGCGCTCCGGGAGAGGCTCGACCAGGTGCGGGGGGACGTGGCGCTGCTGCGCAAGCGGCTCCGCGAGTCGCTGGAGCGCGAGCGGCAGAGCCTGGAGGTTGGCGGGTTCCGGCGGACGGCGGCGGAGGTCGCCGAATGGCTGGCCGAGCACGAGGACGAGCTCGCCGAAGTCCCCGATCCGCTCACGACCGCGTCCGAGTGCCCGCTGGACGTGCGCGAACTCACCGAGCTCTACACGCTCGCCGCCGGGATCGGGCGGCAGGACGCGGTCGCCGCGACGCTCGACCTGCCTCCCGCCCGGCGGCTCCCCGCGGGCTCCGGTCTCACCGCCCGGTGGGACGAGCTGCGCAGGCTCGGCGAGATCCTGGCCGGGCTCCAGGAGCACGGTGCCGATCTCGGCCGCGTCGACGGGGTCGGGCCGGACGAGTTGGCGGCGCTGGCCGAGGAGTGCGGGCACGCCGCCCGGACGCTCGGGACGCTGCAGGAGCCGTGGGTGGCGCGGCTGCGGGGACAGGTCGTCCAGAATCCGCGGTGGCGCGAGCTGTGGGCGGGGCACGCGCGGCGGCTGTCCGAGGACACCGCGGAATGCGGGCGGCTCCGCGCCACGATCGCCGGGTCGCTGATCGAGCTGTCGGCCGCGCCGTATCGGGAGACGCTCGCGCTGCTGGAGCAGGCGCGGGCGCGTTTCGCCCAGGGCAAGCGGGTGTCGCCGCTGGTGCAGCGCGGGCTCGCCCAGTTCCTCAGGACGACGCGGCTGGACGGCGAGCCGCCGCGGACGGCCGCCGACATCGACAAGATCGCCGCGTTCGCGGAGCTGCGCAGGCGCCGCGAGACGGCCGCCCGGCTGTGGCACGAGGAGCTGGTCGCGGCGCTCGGCGCGCCCGTCCCGCCGGGCGAGGGCGCGGTCGAGATCTGGATCGACGCGGAGGCACAGAAGATCCATGCCGCGCTGGCCTGGGAGATCGAGCACTGGCCGCGGCTGCGTTCGCGGCTGGCGCGCGTGATCACGGACGACGCGGTTCCGGCGCGTCCCGTCCCGGACGATCTGCACCGGTTCGCGACCGTGCTCGGCGGGTTGCAGGCGCGGGTCCGGCAGCGGCAGGTGAACGCGGATTTCGAGTCGCTGGCCGCTTTCCTCGGTGAGGCCCGGGGACGGGACGGCGCCAGCCCCCTCTGGACCGACCTGGTGAACGCGCTGGAACGCCGCGACGCCGGGCCCTGGGACGCCGCGCTCGCGACCGCGGCACGGCTGGCGGCGTTGCGTCCCCAGGTGGAGCGGCTCAACGAGCTGCACGGACGGCTCGCCGCCGTCGCGCCGCGGTGGGCGCGGCGCATCCTGGAGACCGGCGGCGACGGCTGCGGCGACCCGGCGCGGCTCGATTCGCTGTGGCGGTGGCGGCAGGCCGAGACCTGGCTCCGCGAGATCATCGACGCCGACGACCTCGGGCAGGTGCAGCGGCGCCTGGACGAGGTCCGGGAGGAGCAGCGCCGCCTCACCCTGGAGCTGACGCGGCGGTCGGCGTGGCTCGCGATGAAGCGGGGACTCGGGGACACGCAGCGGCAGGCCCTCGTCGGCTGGCTGCAGACGCTCCGCAAGATCGGCAAGGGCACGGGCGTCAACGCGAACAAGTGGCGCGCGGAGGCGCGGCGGCTGATGCCGGAGGCGATGGGCGCGGTCCCGGTGTGGATCATGCCGTACTACCGGGTGGCCGAGTCGTTCGACCCCGCCGCCGCTCCCCCGTTCGACGTCGTCATCGTGGACGAGAGCAGCCAGTGCGACGTGTTCGCCATCGGGCTGCTCGGCCTCGGCCACAAGGTCGTGGTGGTGGGCGACGACAAGCAGATCAGCCCGTCCGCCGTGGGCGTCCGCCGCGACCGCGTGGACGAGCTGATCCGCACCCACCTGCCGGACTTCCCCAATGCGCTGCTGCTGGACATGGAGTCGAGCCTCTACGACGCGTCCGCGCGGCTGTTCCCGGGCGTGGTGCGGCTGCGGGAGCATTTCCGCTGCCTGCCCCGCATCATCGAGTTCTCCTCGCAGCACTACTACGGCGGTGAGATCCAGCCGCTGCGCGAGGAGGCCGCCGACCGACTGCCGGGGCCCGCCGTCCGCGCCGTGCACGTCCCGGACGGCGTCCGCCGGGACCTGGCGATCGGGAACGTCAACGAGGCGGAGGCGGACGCGGTCGTCGACCAGGTCGTCCAGTGCTGCTCCGACCCCGCCTACGACGGCCGGACCATGGGCGTCATCTCCCTGCTCGGGACGAGCCGCCAGGCGCAGCTCATCGACGAGCGGCTGCTCGGCAAGCTCGGCCCGGAGGAGTACGAGCGCCGCCTGCTGCGCTGCGGCGACTCCTACAGCTTCCAGGGCGACGAGCGCGACGTCGTCTTCATCAGCGTGGTGTCGGACGGGGAGGGCGCGCCGTTCACCGCCCGGCGGTACGAGCAGCGGATCAATGTGGCCGCCAGCCGCGCCCGCGACCAGATGTGGGTGTTCCACAGCGTCCAGCCGCACCGGCTGCACCCGGAGGACCAGCGGGCGAAGCTGATCCGCTACGCCGCCGACGGGCAGCGCTCCGCCGATCTCGCCCGCGACCTGGAGGCCCGCTGCGAGTCCGAGTTCGAGCGCCGCGTCCTGCGGATGCTGCTGGCACGCGGCTACGTCGTCACGCCGCAGCATCCCGTGGGGAACCTGCGCATCGACCTGGTCGTCCGCGGCGGCGGGCACAAGCTCGCGATCGAGTGCGACGGCGACAAGTTCCACGGCCCCGACCAGTGGGAGGACGATCTGCGCCGCCAGGCCGTCCTCGAACGGCTCGGCTGGCGCTTCTGGCGCGTCCGCGGCAGCGTATTCCACCGCGACCCGGAAACCGCGATGTCCCCGCTCTGGCCCCTGTTGGACTCGCTCGGCATCAAACCGTGAAGAATCGGGGTATGCGGTTTGGCGTTCTGGGGCCGGTGGAGGTTCGCGCCGGCGGGGCGGTCGTGCCGGTGGGCGGGCCCACGGTGCGGGCGCTGCTGGCGATGCTGCTGCTGGACGCGGGACGGGTCGTCCCGGCGGAGCGGCTCATCGACGGGCTGTACGGGGAGGTGCCGCCGAGCGGGGCCGCCAACGCGTTGCAGTCGCAGGTGTCGCGGCTCCGGCGGGGGCTGGGGGACGCGGGGATCGTGGAGGGCCGTCCGGCCGGGTACCGGATCGTCGCCGACGGCGATGACGTCGACGTCCACCGGTTCGAGCGGCTGGCGCGGGACGGGCGCCGGGCGCTGGGCGAGGGGCGGTACGGCGCGGCGGCCGAGGCGTTCGAGGAGGCGCTCGGGCTGTGGCGGGGGGCGGCGCTGGCCGATGTGAGCGCGCCGTTCGCGGAGGCGCGGGCGGCGCGGCTGGAGGAGGCGCGGGCGGCGGTCGTGGAGGGGTGCGCGGAGGCGCGGATCCAGGGCGGGGACGCCGAGGCGGCGGTCCCGGCGCTGCGCGCGCTGGTGGACGCGCAGCCGCTGCGGGAGCGGGCGCGGGCGCTGCTCATGCGGGCGTTGCACGGGTGCGGGCGGCAGGCTGAGGCGCTCGCGGTGTTCGAGGACGGGCGGCGGGCGCTGGCGGAGGAGCTGGGCGCCGATCCGTCGCGGGAGCTCGCGGACGTGCACCTGGCGATCCTGCGGGGCGAGCTCGGCGGGGCGGCCGCCGGCCGGGGCGGGGCCGTCAGGGCGAGTCTTCCGGCGCAGCTCACGAGCTTCGTGGGGCGGGAGGAGGAGCTGCGGCGGGTCGGGAAGATGCTCGCGGACGGGCGGCTCGTCACGCTGCTCGGGCCCGGCGGGGCGGGCAAGACGCGGCTGGCGGTCGAGGCGGCGGGACGGGAGGGTGGCGACGTCTGCTTCGTCGACCTGGCGCCGGTCGGGCCGGACGAGGTGGCGAAGGCGCTGCTCGGGGCGCTCGGGCTGCGGGAGGGCGCGATGCGGCCGGTGCAGGGCGAGCAGCCGGACGCGGCGGAGCGGCTGGTCACGGCGCTGCACGGGCGGCGGACGCTGCTCGTCCTGGACAACTGCGAGCACGTCGTCGAGCCGGTCGCGAAACTCGCGCACCGGCTGCTGAGCGCGTGCCCCGAGCTGCGGGTGCTGGCGACCAGCCGGGAGGCCCTCGGGATCACGGGCGAGGCGCTGCGGCCGCTGCCGCCGCTGGAGCTGCCGCCCGGCGGCACGCGGGCGGACGAGGCGGCGGCCTATCCCGCGGTGCGGCTGTTCCTCGACCGGGCCGAGGCGGTGCGGCCAGGGTTCGCGCTCGACGACGGCAACGCCGACGTAGTGGTGGGGATCTGCCGGGCGCTGGACGGGCTGCCGCTCGCGATCGAGCTGGCGGCGGCGCGGCTGCGGTCGCTGCCGGTCGGCGAGGTCGCGACGCGGCTGGACGACCGGTTCCGGCTGCTGTCGCGCGGCGACCGGAGCGCCCCGCCGCGGCACCGGACGCTGCGCGCGGTCGTCGAGTGGAGCTGGGCCCTGCTGGACGAGGCGGAGCAGACGCTCGCGCGGCGGCTCACGGTGTTCGCGGGCGGGTTCACGCTGGAGGCCGCGGTGGGCGTCTGCGCCCTGGCCGACGCGGACGAGCTGGTCGCGGAGCTGGCCGACAAGTCGCTGCTGCACGGCGACGGCGCCCGGTACCGGATGCTCGACACCGTCCGCGCGTTCTGCGCGGAGCGGCTCGCGGAGGCCGGTGAGGCGGACCGGTACGAGCGGGCCCACGCCGAGTACTTCCTCGGCCTGGCCCGGCGCGCCGACCCGCACCTGCGGGGCGCGGAGCAGCTCGACTGGCTCGGGCTGCTCGCCGCCGAGCACGGGAACCTGCACGCGGCGCTGCGGTGGTCCGTCCGGCGGGACCGGGAGCTCGGGCTGGGGCTGACGGCGTCGCTGACGTGGTACTGGTGGCTGCGCGGCCGCGTGGAGGGCTCGCCGCTGGCGTCGGAGCTGCTGGACGTGATCGGCGACGACGTGCCGGAGGGCCTTGAGGAGGAGTACGTCCTCTGCGTCACCACCGCGGTGTCGGGCGGCGCCAGGGGCGAGCGGGCGGTGGCGCTGCTCGACCGGGCCGAGGCGCTCCTGCGCCGCGTCCAGCGCCCGCTGGCCTATCCGGTGGCGATCGTCATGTGGGCGCTGACGGCCGGGCCCGACCGCACCGACCACGAGATCTTCGCCATGCAGGTCGGGGACGACCCGTGGTCGCAGGCGCTGGTGCGGATGAGCGACGTGTTCCTCGCCCAGGCCGACGGCGACGTCGCGGAGATGGAGCGGGCGGGCGCGGACGCGCTGCGCGGCTTCCGGGCGTGCGGCGACCGCTGGGGCATCGCCAACTCGCTGGACCCGCTCGCCCAGGCGGCCGGGCGGCGCGGCGACCGGGAGCGGGCGCTCGCGCTGCTGGACGAGGCGGTGGCGCTCATGGAGCAGCTCGGCGCGCTCGACGACACGGCCGACCTGTGCTACCAGCGCGGCTTCGTGCACATCCTCGGCCGCGACCTGGACGCGGCCCGCGCCGAGTTCGAGCGCGGGCTCGACCTGGCCCACCGGGCCGGCACCCCCGACAAGATCGCCGGCGGGTACCAGGGGCTCGGCGAGGTGGCGCGGCTGCGCGGAGACGCCGCCGGGGCGCGCCGGCTGTACGAGACCGCGCTGACCGGCTACGCCTCCGAGCGGTTCATCGCCGGCGCCGTGCGGGGCGCGGCGCTGGTCGGGCTGGGCTGGGTGGCGGCGGCGGAGGGCGACCACGCGCGGGCGCGGGAGCTGTTCTTCGAGGCGTTCGACCTGTCGATCGACCATCCGGTCTTCATGTACCAGTCGATGGCGGGGGTCGGGCTGGCGGGCGCGGCGGTCGCGGACGGCGACGGCGGGCGGGCGGCGGCGCTGCTCGGCGCGGCGGCGGCGCTCCAGGGCGTCCAGATCGCCGGAGACCCGGACACGGAGCGGGTGTCGTCCGGGGCCCGCGCGCTGGTGGGCGACGCCGCGTACGAGGCGGCGTTCGCGGAGGGCGCCGCGCTGCCGCGCGATCAGGCCCGCGCCCTCCTCGCCGCCCGCTGACGGGTGGGGGCCGGGCTGTCAGCGGACGGTGCGGAGACGGTCAGCGCCCGCCGCGAACGTGGCGGGCATGAACACCTCGGCCCGCAAGTGGGGCACGTTCGCGATCTGCCTCCTGGTCGCGCTCGTCCCGAACATCGACCTCACCGCGCTCAACCAGGCCGTCCCGCACCTGAGCGCCGACCTGCGCCCCTCGTCCACCCAGATCCTGTGGATCGCGGACGCCTACGGGTTCGCGCTCGCCGCGCTGCTGATCACCATGGGCGGCGTCGGCGACCGCGTCGGGCACAAGAAGCTGCTGCTGATCGGCACCGCGCTGTTCGCCGCCGCGTCCGCCGTGACCGCCTACGCGCCGAGCGCGGAGCTGCTGATCGCGGCCCGCGCCGTGCTGGGCGTCGCGGGCGCGACGCTGATGCCGTCGTGCCTGTCGCTGATCCGCCGCGCGTTCACCGAGCCGAAGGAGCGGACGATGGCGATCGGCGCGTTCATGGGCGTCGCCGGGCTCGCGGTCGGGCTCGGGCCCGTCCTCGGCGGCGCGCTGCTCGACCACTTCTGGTGGGGCTCCGTCTTCCTGATCAACGTGCCGATCATGGCGGTGGCGCTGGTCGCGGGCGCGGTCGTGCTGCGGGAGTCGCGGGACCCGGTGCCCGGACGGCTCGACCTGCCCAGCGTGCCGCTGTCGGTCGCCGGCGTCGTCGGCCTCGTGTACGCGATCAAGGAGGCGGCGGTGCACGGCCCGGACCAGGCGCGGATCTACGCGGCGGCGGTGGCGGGCGTGCTGGCGCTGGCGGCGTTCCTGGTCCGGCAGACGCGGCTGGACGAGCCGCTGATCGACGTCCGGCTGTTCCGGAGCGCCGCGTTCACCGGCTCGGTCGCCACGAACATGTTCGCGATGTTCGCGCTGGTCGCGCAGTCGCTGATCTTCTCGCTGTTCTTCCAGCTCGCGCTGGGCTGGTCGCCGCTGAAGGCGGGCCTCGCCGGGCTGCCGGGCGCGGCGGGGGCGATGGTCGGCGGCGCCGTGCTCGCGGCGCCGCTGATCGGCGTGCTCGGGCGGGCCCGCGTCGTCGCGGCCGGGATGCTGCTGGCCGCCTGCGGTTTCGCGCTGTACCTGACGTTCGGGCTGCACACCTCGTACTGGGCGATGATCCCCGCGATGCTGCTGGGCGGGATCGGGATGGGCATGGGCCTCACGGTCACCGGCGACACCGTGCTGGCGACCGTCCCGAAGGACCGCTCCGGGGCGGCGTCGGCGATCTCGGAGACCGCGATGGAGCTGGGCGGCGCGCTCGGCATGGCGATCCTCGGCAGCGTCCTGAACGCGGTGTACCGGAACGTGCTGGACCTGCCGGCCGGCGTGCCCGCACCCGCCGAGTCCGCCGCCCGCGACTCCCTCGGCGCGGCCCTGCAGACCGCCGCGCGGCTCCCCGGCACGCTCGGGACCCAGGTCGGCGACGCCGCGCGGGAGGCGTTCGTGGACGGCATGCACGCCGCGCTCGTGTGCAGCGCCGGGTTCGCCGCCCTGGTCGCGGTCTTCGCGCTGGTCACGCTCCGCAACGTGCCGAAGGTGATCCCGGAGTCGGCGGAGGACGGGGAGCCCGGCCTGGTCACCGCCCCCTGAACCAGGGACCCCCGCGCCCCGGCGCCGTGGTCCCGGGCTAGGAAAAGTGATATCACTTTGCTAGATTGGTGATAACCAATGGAGGCGAAGGGGGACGGCGATGGCAGAACCGGCGGCCAAGGTCGAGATGCCGCGACCGAAGATCGAGGAGCGGCCGGCGACGGACCGCGGCGGGTGGGCGATGCTCGGGCTCGCCCTGGCGCTGATCCTGCTCGCCGCCGCCGTGGTGCTGGCGGGCGTGCTCGTGGGCGTGGCGGGCGGCGGGGGCGTCGCCATCGCGGCGGGCGCCGTCGCGGGGGCGCTGCTCGTGCTGGCCGGGCTGGTCGTCGCCGCAGGCCTGACGGCCGTCGCGCCGGGCGAGGCCCGGGTGCTGCAGCTGCTCGGACGGTACTACGGCACCGTCCGCACCGACGGACTCCGCTGGGTGAACCCGCTGACCGAGCGGCAGCGCGTCTCGACGCGGATCCGCAACCACGAGACGGGCCACGCCAAGGTCAACGACCTGGACGGCAACCCGATCGAGATCTCCGCCGTGGTCGTGTGGCAGGTCGCCGACACCGCGCGGGCGGTGTTCGAGGTCGACGACTTCGTCGAGTTCGTGGCGTTCCAGACGGAGGCGGCCGTCCGGCACATCGCGGGCAGCTTCCCCTACGACGCCCACGACCGGACCTCGCTGCGCGAGAACGCCGACGAGATCACCGCGCAGATGTCGGAGGAGCTGGCGCAGCGCGTCGCGTCCGCGGGCGTCGACATCATCGAGTCGCGGATCACGCGGCTGGCGTACGCGCCGGAGATCGCGCACGCGATGCTGCGCCGGCAGCAGGCAGGCGCGGTCGTCGCGGCGCGGACGCGGATCGTCGAGGGCGCGGTGGGCATGGTGCAGCTGGCGCTGGACCGGCTGGCCGAGGAGCACGTCGTCGACCTGGACGAGGAGCGCAAGGCGACGATGGTCAGCAACCTGCTGGTCGTGCTGTGCGCCGACCGCGACGCCCAGCCGGTGGTGAACACCGGGAGCCTCTACCAGTGACCGCCCCTACCAGTGGCTGAGCGCAAGAAGATCCTGCTGCGCCTCGACCCGGCCGTGCACGACGCGCTGGCACGGTGGGCCGGGGACGAGCTGCGCAGCACCAACGCGCAGATCGAGTTCCTGCTGCGGCGGGCGCTCGGCGACGCGGGCCGGATGCCCGGGTCGGCGGGACGGATGCGCGGACGGGGACGCCCCCGCAAGGCGGGGACCGAGCACGAGGACGAACACGAGCACGACCCGCCCGGCCCGGAGCGCGGCGGCGGGAGCGAGGACTAGCCATGGTCGATGTTCCGGAATCGCTGCCGGCGCGGATGTTCCTGCTGGCCTACGACACCACCAAGCACAGGATGACGGAGCGCGGCGCGCGGCTCGGCTACGTGCTGCGCGCGGCCGCCCTGACCGAGCTCTACCTGGACGGCAGGCTCGGCGAGGAGCGGCGCAGGCCCGTCCCTGGGACGCCGGGCGAGGACCCGTACGGCGTGCTGGCGCAGATCGCGGCGTCGCGGCCGCGGTCGTGGCAGCACTGGGTGCGCAAGGACGGCAAGGCGCTCGTGGGGACGGTCCGGGACGAGCTCGTCCGCGGGGGCTGGATCCGGGTGCGGACGCGCAAGGTCTTCGGCCTGTTCCCGCGCGAGGAGATCACCGTCAAGGACCCAAGGGTGGTGAAGACGCTGTGGGGCGGGGCGTCGTCCGCGCTGCGGGGGCGTCCGGTCGCCCATGTGAACAGCTACGACGCGGCGGCGGTGGCGCTCGCGGCGGCGGGCAGGCTGAAGACCGTCCTGCCGGGACCCGACCGGCGGCGGCACAAGCGGCGGATCGACGAGCTGACGGCGCGGACGGGTCCCGCGGCCGCGGCGGTCCGCCGGGTGATCGGCGCGGAGGACGCCGCCGCGGCCGCCGGCTGACGACCGGGCGAACGGGCGAACGGCGAACGGCCGCGAGCGCGGGGCTCCCACTCGGGCTCCCGTGCGAGCCGCCGCGCGGGCTTCCCGCGCCGCAAGTGCGGGCCCCTACAAGGTCGGGCGGCCCGAACTTGTACCGGGCGCCAGCCGCGGCCGGGAACGCGCCGACCATAACCTCGACGTACATGGAACCCGAGCGCCTGATCTACCCGCTGCTGAAGCACGTCCTCATGGGACCCGCGATGCGCGTCGCGTTCCTGCCCCGGGTCAGCGGCCTCGCGCACGTCCCGCGGATCGGGCCGGTGATCCTGGCGGCGAACCATCTGGCGTTCCTGGACTCGTTCGTCCTGCCGCTGATGGTCCCGCGGCGGGTCCACTTCCTCGGCAAGCACGAGTACTTCATCGGGACGGGCGTGAAGGGCCGCGCCGTCGCGACGCTCTTCCGCGGTCTCGGGGCCATCGCGGTCGACCGGTCCGGCGGGCGGTCGGCGGCCGCCGCGCTCGACACGTCGGCGGCGGTGCTGGAACGCGGCGGCGTGTTCGCGATCCATCCGGAGGGCACACGGTCGCCGGACGGCCGGCTGTACCGGGGCCGGACGGGCGTCGCGCGGCTCGCGATGCGGACCGGCGCGCCCGTCGTGCCGGTCGCGATCGAGGGCACCGACCGGGTGCAGCCGCTGGGGCGGGCCGTCCCGAAGCCCGGGCGGATCGGGCTGCGCATCGGCGAGCCGATGGGCTTCGGCGGGCGGGACGACGGCGTCCCGCGCGGCAAGGCGGCGCGGCAGGTCACCGACGAGATCATGGAGGCGATCCAGCGGCTGTCGGGCCAGGAGTACGTGGACGACTACGCGCCCGCCCGTCCGGCCCCTGACCCGCCCGGCCGCTGAAGCCGTCCGGGCCCCGGGCGGTCCGATGTTTGAGGGCGGCCGGAAGGGCACGAACATCAGGGACGGAACACGGACGGAGAGGACGTGGAGATCAGCATCGACCTCCAGTTCCCCCGGGACGCGGCGAGCGTCCCGGCGACGCGGAGGCTGCTGGACGCGGCCCTGACCGCCCTCGGCGTGGAGCCCGGGATCCGCGGCGACATCGAGGTGATGCTGACCGAGGCGTGCACGAACGTGATCCAGCACGCCGCGAACGGCGCCGGGTACACGGTGCGGACCACGATCCAGGACCGCCGCTGCGTGATCAAGGTGATCGACTCGGGGCACGGGTTCGACGCCGAGGCCGTCCCGGACCCCGGACCGGCGGACGAGCGGGGCCGCGGGCTGCTGCTCATGCGGGCGCTGGCCGACGACGTCCGGTTCCGCTCGCTGCCCGAGGACGGCGCGCTCGTCGCCCTGGAGAAGCACCTGCGGTACGGGGAGGACAGCTTCGGCGGGCTGCTCACGGCGGACAGTAGTGTTCCGCTCATGACCGAGGCCGATCCGGAGATGGAAGAGCTCGCGACCCGGCTGTTCGAGATGGCGCGCGGCGGCCGGACCGCGGAGCTCGCCGAGTACGTCGACGCCGGGGTGCCGGTGAACCTGTCCAACGACAGGGGCGACACGCTGCTGATGCTGGCCGCCTACCACGGGCACGCCGGGACCGTCCGGGCGCTCGCGGCGCGCGGGGCCGACCCCGAGCGCGCCAACGACCGGGGCCAGCGGCCGCTCGCCGGCGCGGTGTTCAAGAAGGAGCCGGACGTGGTGCGGGCCCTGCTCGACGCGGGCGCCGACCCGCGGGCCGGGTCGCCGTCCGCCGTCGACACGGCGAGGATGTTCGGCAACGCCGAGTTCCTCGCCTGGTTCGACGAGACGCCTCCCCCGCCCGCCTGAGCCGACCCGCCGACCGCCCGGCCGTCAGCGCCGCCGGACCCGGCCGCCGTCAGCACCGCAGGACCCGGCGGCCGTCAGCGCCGCCGGACCCGGCCGCCGTCAGCGAACCGCGTCAGCGCCTGACGCGCAGCACCAGCAGCGCCACCAGGACGGACGCCGCCGCGAACACCCCGCCGGTCGCGAACGCCGCGTCCATCCCGTCGACGGTCTCGCCCACGTCCCCGCCGCCGGACGCGACAGCCCCGTGGACGGTGACCATGACGGCCGAGCCGAACGACGCGCCCGACCACAGCATGGCCTGCGCGACGCCGGAGGCGGCCCCCGCGTCCTCGGGTCCGACGCTCGCGAGGATCGTGGCGTTCAGCGGCATGATCGACATCCCGCCGCCCGTGCCCATGAGCAGGAACGGGCCGAGCAGCCCGGCGGCGTAGCCGTCGCCGGGCGAGAGCGCGGCCAGCCACAGCAGCCCGATCGCGACGAGCGCGGTCCCGGCGACGACCAGCCGGCGGGCGCCGAGGCGCGGCAGCAGGTGCGGGACGGTCCTGACGGTCGCGAACTGCATCCCGACCAGCGGCAGGAACGCCAGCCCCGCGCGCAGCGGCCCGTAGCCGAGGACCTGCTGCAGGTACTGGGTGAGGAAGAAGAACGCCCCCATCATCCCCGCGACCAGCAGGAACTGCGTCAGATAGGACGCGGCGCGGTCGCGTCCGGCCAGCAGCCACAGCGGCATGACCGGCTCGCGGGCCCGCCGCTCGACGGCGACGAACCCGGCGAGCAGGACGGCCGCCGTCCCGAACGCGGCGAGGGCCGGGCGGTCGTCCCAGCCGTCCGACCCGACCCGGATCAGCGCGTAGACCAGCGCGGTCATCCCGCCGGTGGACGCGACGGCGCCCGCGACGTCGAACCGGCCGGAGCGGCCGATGCCGAACCGGCCGGAGCGGCCGGGACGGCGTGCGGTCTCGGTGAGGACGCGGGGCGCGAGCAGCGCCAGCGCGACGCCCACCGGGACGTTGACGAAGAACACCCACCGCCAGGACCCGGCCCCGGTCAGCACGCCGCCGGCGAGCATGCCGGCGGCGGCGCCGGCGCCGGTCACGGCGGAGAAGACGCTCAGCGCGCGGACGCGGGCCTGGCCCTGGAAGTTCGTGGCGATCAGCGCCATCGCGCTCGGCGCGGCGACGGCGGCGGCGACGCCCTGCGCGGTGCGGGCGGCGAGCAGCCACCAGCCCTCGGTGGCGAACCCGCCGAGCAGCGACGCGGCGGTGAACAGGACGATCCCGGCGGTGAAGGCGCGGCGGCGTCCGAAGACGTCCCCGGCCCGGCCGCCGAGGAGCAGCAGCCCGCCGAATGCGAGCATGTACGAGTTCTGGATCCAGGCGAGGCCGCCGGTCGACATCCCGAGCCCGTCGCGGACCTGCGGGAGCGCGATGGTGACGATGGACGTGTCCACGCCGATCATGAGCTGGCAGCCGACGATGACGGCGAGGACGATGCCTGGGCGATGATGGACGCGCGGTGCGACGGCGTCGGGGGAAGCGGTGAACTCCCCCGGCTCGGCCGTCCGCCGGTTCGATGCGGTCAAGGCCGACCTTTCGAGCTACGGAGATTTAAGGAACGGCGACGTACACTATGTGGGGAACGTACCACCGATTCGCATCAGAAGGAACGCTAGCGTTCACTATTTTGGGGAGCGCGCCGTGAGCCCGGCCACCCGCCGCCGCGGCGGCGACCTGGAGGCGGCGATCTACGACGCCGTGTTCGAGCAGCTGGAGGCCGTCGGCTACCGCCGGCTGACCATGGAGGGCATCGCGGCCGCCGCCCGCACCGGCAAGGCCGCCCTCTACCGGCGCTGGCCGTCCAAGGACGAGCTGATCACCGACGCGCTCAAGCACGTCCTGCCGGGGCCGCCAGGCCCGCCCTCCACCGGGAAGGTGCGCGAGGACATGCTGGCCGCCGTCACCGTCCTGCGCGACACGCTGACGGCCTGCCGCGGCGCCGCGTTCAAGGTGCTGAAGGAGGAGGGCCAGGGCGGCAAGGGCATCCTGCACGACGTCGTCCGCCAGCGCGTGAGCCAGCCCGTCAAGGACGTCCTGTACCAGGCGCTGGTGGCGGCCGCCGAGCGCGGCGAGATCCGTCCCGAGGCCGCGACCAGGCAGATCGCGAACGTCGGCCCGGCCGTGATCGTCTACCACACCCTGACCGAGGGCGGCACGATCACCGACGCCCACCTGGAGTCGGTCGTCGACGACGTCCTGATGCCCCTCATCCGCCGCTGACGCACGCCGATCCGCGGCTGACGCACACCGGTTCGCGGCTGGCGGACGCCGGTCCGCGGCTGACGGACGTCAGAGGGGCAGCTCGTCCCTGCGGGACGGACCGTCCGTCCGGGGCAGTTCGCGGGACGCCTCGTCGACGACGACGCGGTGGTGCCAGTAGGGCGGGGCGACGCCCTCCTCGCGGAGGGCGCGGTGCAGACGCTTCAGGAACTCGTGCTTGATGAGGAACTGGTCGCCGAACTCCGTCGACCGCAGGATGACGTGGAACCCCACGGTCGCGTCGTTGAAGTCGTCGAACCGGACGAGGACGCTCGTGTCCTCCACGCCGCCCTGCACGTCCTTCATCACGTCCTGGCCGACCTCCATGATGAGCTGCTCCACGCGGTCCAGGTCGACCTCGTAGGCCACCTTCGCGTAGACCATGATCGACATGTCCTGCGCGGGGCGGTGGTAGTTGGTGAGGATCGTGTCGGAGAACCGCTGGTTCGGGATGACCTCGATGTTGTCCGACAGCGTCCGGATGGAGGTGTTGCGCCAGTTGATGTCGACGACGTACCCCTCCTGGCCGGTGGACAGCTTGATGTAGTCGCCGGGCTCGATCGTCTTGGACGCCAGCACGTGCACGCCCGCGAACAGGTTCGCCAGGGTGTCCTGGAGGGCGAGCGCGACCGCGAGGCCGCCGACGCCGAGGGCGCCGAGCAGCGGCGAGATCGAGACCCCGAGGCTCTGCAGCATCACCAGGATCCCGACGCCGATCACCACCACCTTGGCGATGTTGGCGAAGATCGTCACATTGGCGGCGACGCCCTGCTTGGCCAGCGCGTACGAGCCGACCGAGCTCGCGATCAGCCGGGCCAGCGCCACCGACACCACGAAGATCGTCACGGCGGTGAGCACCTTGCCGGTCACGTCCAGCGTGCCGCGCGGCAGCTCGAGCACCTTCACCGCGATCCACAGGCCGAGGATCACCGAGACGGGGACGGCCAGGTCCTTGACCAACCGGGCGGCCATGTCGTCCCAGGCCCACCGGGTGTCGCCGGCCCGCCTGAACAGCCGTCCGGTCAGCAACCGCAGAAGGATCGCGATCGCCAGGGCGCCCGCCAGCACGATCGCGGCGGCGATGATCCGCTCCCAGCTCAGGTCACCCATGACGCGTGCATCTCCCCTTCCGCCGGACGGGGCCCGGGCGGGCCCTCGACGACCCCGCGGGCCGCCCATTTCCGTCCGTTTTGCCATGTTGTGCGCCCCTGATGGTAGTGAAGACCCGGAGCGTGCGAGGCACATCACGGGCTCCCGGGACGGGGATCTACCTGCGAGGCGATTACGATCGATCAAGTGGTAGGCGTCGGAATGATGCGCCGGCTCGGGGTCACGGCGCTGGGACTGCGGAACGGCCCCCACCGCGTCACGGTCGAGCGCGACCTGGAGGTCCCGGCCGGCGACGGCGTCACGCTGCTGGCCGACCACTACGCGCCCGCCGGCGTCGAGCGGGCGCCGACGGTGCTCGTCCGGTCCCCGTACGGGAGGCGCGGGCCGTTCGGGCTGCTGTGCGGGCAGGGGTTCGCGTCGCACGGGTTCCAGGTCGTGGTGCAGAGCGTCCGCGGCGGCTTCGGGTCCGGCGGCGTGTTCGAGGCCCTCGACGAGCGCGAGGACGGCCTCGCCACCGTCGAGTGGCTGAAATCACAGCCCTGGTTCGGCGGGACGTTCGCCATGCACGGCCCGAGCTACCTCGGCTACGTCCAGTGGGCCGTGGCCGCGGACGCCGGGCCGGAGCTGAAGGCGCTGTCCATGCAGGTCACGGCGTCCACGTTCCGGGACGCCGTGCACGTCGGCGGGACGTTCGCGCTGGAGTCGGCCCTCATCTGGGTGGACATGACCGCGCGGATGAAGAACTCGCTGTCCGGCATCTCCGCCGCCGTGCTGTCGCCGCGCCGCGCCCGCCGGGCCACGCTGTCCGGACGCCCCCTCGCCGAGCTCGACAAGCTCGCGACCGGCGAGCAGCAGCGCTTCTTCCAGGACCTCCTCGTCAACGGCCCCGACACCCCGTTCTGGGACAAGCGCGACTTCTCCCCGACCGTCTCGCAGGTCACGGCCCCGGTGAACATGACCGGCGGCTGGTACGACATCTTCCTGCCCTGGCAGATCAAGGACTACGCCGCCCTCCGCGCCGCCGGGCGCCGCCCGTACCTGACGATCGGCCCGTGGTTCCACGCCGATCCGCGGATGATGCGCGACTCGGTCGGCGAGTCCATCGCCTGGTTCCGCGCGCACCTGCTGGACGACCCGTCCGAGCTGCGGGAACAGGCCGTCCGGCTGTACATCACGGGTGCGGGCGAATGGCGCGAGTTCCCCGACTGGCCCGTCCCCGGGATGCGCGAGGAGCGCTGGCACCTGCAACCCGGCGGCGCCCTCTCCCCCGGCGCGCCGCCCGAGTCGGAGCCCGACGCCTACCGCTACGACCCGAACCACCCGACGCCGTTCCTCGGCGGCCCGACGCTGCTCGGCGAGAACCACCCGTCCACGGACCAGAAGCGGCTGGAGCGGCGGCGCGACGTGCTGACCTACACCTCCGAGGTCCTCGACGACGACCTGGAGATCATCGGCCCGGTCACCGCCGACCTGCACGTCCGGTCGAACCGGGAGCACACCGACTTCGTCGTCCGGCTGTGCGACGTCACCCCGGACGGCGAGTCGCTGAACCTGTGCGAGGGGATGCGGCGGCTCGTCCCCGGCACCCCGGAGCCCGGGGAGGACGGCGTCCGGCACGTCGCCATCGAACTGTGGCCCGCCGGTCACCGTTTTCTGCGCGGCCACCGCGTCCGCGTGCAGGTCGCCAGCGGCGCCTATCCGCGCGTCGCCCGCAACCCCGGCACCGGCGCCCCCATCGGCACCGCCACCGAGATGCTCACCGCCGACCAGGAGATCTTCCACTCGCCCGCGCACCCGTCCACCGTCAACCTGCCCGTCGTCGCCCGGACCGGCGGTCAGGACGACGGCTGACGCACCGCCCGGCGGTCAAGACGACCGCTGACGCAGCGCGGCCAGCGCCTTGTCGGCGTGGACGCCCATCCGGATCTCGCTCTTGACGACCGCGAGGACGCGGCGGTCGGTGTCGATCACGAAGGTCCGGCGCCTGGTCGGCATGAGCGCGAGGCCCCGCTTGACGCCGAAGCGGGCGCGGACCTCGCCGGACGGGTCCGACAGCAGCGGGTAGCCGAAGGAGTGCTTGTCGGCGAACTCCTTCTGCTTGGCGACCGCGTCGGCGCTGATGCCGACCGGGTGGGCGCCGACGGCGGCGAGCTCGGCGACCAGGTCGCGGAAGTGGCAGGCCTCGGCGGTGCAGCCGGGGGTCATGGCGGCCGGGTAGAAGAACAGGACGACCGGGCCCCGCTCCAGCAGGCCGGTCAGCGTGCGCGGTTCGCCCGTCTCGTCGGGCAGTTCGAAGTCGTCGACGACGTCACCGGCGTTCATGGTCCCGAACCTAGCCGAGAAGGGCGGTGATGTCCCCGGCCGTCCACGCGCCGCGGGCGCCGGGGCGGGCGGCCAGGTATGCGCCGGCGCGTCCGGCGGACCAGCCGTGCGCCTCGCGCAGGCCGTTGCCGAGCATCGTGAGGTACGGGGCCGTCGGCGCGTTCGGCGGGTGCCGGTCGGACGACGTGAACGTCAGCATCGGGTGGCCGCCGCGCTCCCCCACCTTCAGGACGGTCTCGTACCGCCCCGGCCCGAGGCGCTGGCGGCCCCGGGCGACCGCCTCGGACAGGTCGTGGTCGGCGCCCACGTCGCGCCGCATCTCCTGGGACAGGACGTCGCAGAACTGGCGGCGGGTCAGCAGGTACGCGCGGGCGGCGGCGCGGCCGGGCAGGCCGGGGTCGTAGAACGCCATCCCGCCGCCCCAGACCAGGGACGTGTACCCGAAGTAGATCCCGCCGGGCACCGTGACCGCCCGCTCGGCCCGGGCGGGACGCGGGTCGCGGCAGCCCGTGTAGTGCCGGTTCCCGCCCTCCGGACGGCCGCCGGACAGGTAGCAGCGGAACCTCTGCCGGAAGAGGTTCGACCCGTACGCCACGTACCAGAGCGGTTCGTCGTCCATATCGTCCAGTATCCCCACAGGTCGGCGGCGGTGCGCGGCGCGCACGGGGCGGGAGATCCGATTCGCGAGGTTTGACGGGTGCCGCGATCGGATAGAAACTGGCCAAGCAGGTGTCTACGACGCAGATACCTCCGTGCTTCCCCTGTGTTGTCCCGGAGGATCCGCCATGCACCGGCCGCTCAACATCGCTCTCGTGTCCGCCTCCGACCTCGACGGCGAACACCTGGAGTCCGTCCACGTCCGGGATCTCGCTCGTTCGCTCACCCGTCCGCTTTCGGCCGACGGGAAGCCGAACCAGGTCACGGTCTACGCCCGGCGTCAGGACAAGTCCGCCCGCACCCGGGTCAGGCTGGCGCCGCGCGCCGCGCTCGTCCACCTCGACGCCGGGCCCGCCCGCCCGCTCACCGACGACGAGCTGCTGAAGCACGTCAGCGACTTCGCCGACGGGCTGCGCCGCCGCTGGTCAGGGGCCGGGCGCCCCGACATTGTGCACGCCCACGGCTGGGTCGGCGGGCTCGCCGCCTGCGCCGTCGCCCGCGAGCTCGGCATCCCGTTCGCGCAGAGCTACCACGGCGTCGCCGCCGCCGAGCGCCGCGCCGGGAACCGGGTGCACCCGCACCGCGACCGGCTGGAGAAGGCCATCGGCCGCGACGCCGACGTCGTCCTCGCCGGGCACGCGGAGGAGGCGGGCGCGCTCGTCCGGATGGGCGTGCCGCGCCCGAGCGTCTCCGTCGTCCCCTACGGCGTGGACGGCGAGCACTTCGCGCAGGTCGGCCCGGCGATGCCGCGCGGCGACCGGCGCCGGCTCGTGATGATCTGCGGCGACCTGGAGGCCGGGGACGTCGCCACCGCGCTGCGCGCCCTGGTGCACGTCCCGAACGCCGAGCTCGCCGTCGCCGGCGGCCCGGTCCGCGAGGAGCTGGAGAACGACCCGGTCGTGCACCGGCTGGTGCTGCTCGCGAAGGAGCTGCACGTCAACGACCGGGTGATCTTCCTCGGGCGGCTGCCCCGCAAGGCGCTGCCGAAGCTGCTGCGGACGGCGAGCCTCGCGCTGTGCCTGACCCCCCACCAGCCCTGCCCGGCGGTGCCGCTGGAGGCGATGGCGTGCGGCGTCCCCGTCGTCGCGACCCCGGCGGGCGGGAACGCCGACGAGGTGCTCGACCACATCACCGGCCTGCACGTCCCGGCGGGACGTCCGGTCGTGATCGGACGCGCGATCCGGCACCTGCTCACCGAGGAGACCACGCTGCACGGCTACTCCATCGCCGCCGCCGACCGCGCCCGCTCCCGGTACTCCCTGGAGCGGATCGCCGCCGAGACGCTCCGCGCCTACCAGCGGGTCCTTCCCGTTCCGGAGCCCGAGGAGGCGCCGCAGGACGAGGCGGAGCACGACACCGGCCGAACCCCCGCCCTGGCCGGCTGACGCACCGTCCTCCAGCCCCCGCCCGCCACCAACCGAACGACGAGCTCCGCTCGGCCCCCGACCGCGGGCCCCGGATCCCTCCCCGGACCCGGGGCCCGTCAACGTCCGGCCCCTCTCGCGCCCGCCCCGCTCGCGCCCGCCCCGCTCGCGCCCGCCCGCTCGCGCCCGGCCCCCATTCGGGCCGTTGGTTTCGGGGGTGTCGTGTCCCGGCTGGTGGATAATGGTCTTTGACCGGAAGGGGCCGTTTGTGCTGATCGGCAGGGCCGCGGAGTTCGCGGAGCTGACCGGCGCGCTGGCGCGGGCCGCCGCGGGCAGCGCCGGGGTCGTGCTCGTCAGCGGGGACGCGGGCGTCGGCAAGACGCACCTGGTGGCCGCGCTGACCCGCGCCGCCCGCGACGACGGCTGCGCGGTGCTCGTCGGGCAGTGCGCCGAGCTGGGCGAGAGCATGCCGTACCTGCCGCTCGCGGACGCGCTGTGGACCGCCGCGCAGGCCGGCGCGCCGGAGTCGGACGCGGTCCGCGCCGCGCTCGACGCCCGGCCCGTCCTCGGCCGGCTGCTGCCCGACAGCGGCGCCGACCCCGGCGCCGTGACGGAGCTCGGCCAGCAGCAGCTGTTCGGGGCGGCGCTCGGGCTGCTCGGCGAGCTGGGGCAGGAGCGGCCCGTCCTGCTCGTCCTGGAGGACCTGCACTGGGCCGACCGGTCGACCCGGCACCTGCTGACGTTCCTGTGCCGCGTCCTGCAACGCGAGCGCGTGTGCCTCGTCGGCACCTACCGGTCGGACGACCTGCACCGGCGGCACCCGCTGCGGCCGGTGGTGGCGGAGCTGCTGCGGCTGCCGAACGTGACCGGCGTCGCGGTCGCCCCGTTCCGGCCCGGCGAGACCGCCGCGTACCTGGCCGAGCTGTCCCGCGGGGGCGCGCCGGTGACGACGGACGTCGTCGAGCGGGTGCACCGCCGCTCGGAGGGCAACCCGTTCTACGCCGCCGAGCTGTACTCCGCCGGGCTCGACGTCCCCGGCGGCGGCGAGCCCGCTGAGTTTCCGTCCGCGCTGCCGTCCGCGCTCGCCGACCTGCTGCTGTCGCGGATGGAGCGGCTGTCGGACGGCGGGCAGCGTGTCGTGCGGGTCGCGGCGGTCGCCGGGCGCCGCATCGACGACGAGCTGGCCCGCCGCGTGTCCGGGCTGGACGAGGCGGCGGTCGGCGAGGCGCTCCGCGAGGTCGTGTCGCACCAGCTGCTCGTCCCGTCCGGGACCGGGTACACGTTCCGGCACGCGCTGCTGCGCGAGGCCGTCTACGCCGACCTGCTGCCGGGCGAGCGGACCCGGCTGCACGCCGACTTCGCGCGGCTGCTCGCCGGCCTCCCGGACGGGACGCGCGGCTCGGCGGCGGAGCTGGCCCACCACAGCCTCGCCGCGCACGACCTGCCCGCCGCGTTCGCCGCGTCCGTCCGGGCGGGGCGGGAGGCGCGGCGGCTCGGCGCGCCCGCCGAGGCGTTCGAGCACTTCGAGCGGGCGCTGGAGCTGTGGGACGCGGTCCCGGACCCGGAGGCCGCCGCGGGCACCGACCGGATCCGGCTGTCGCTGACCGCCGCGAAGGAGTCGTGGCGGGCCGGGGAGCCGCGGCGGGCCGTGCACCGGCTCCGCCGGCTGGCCGACGTCGTGGGCTCCGCCGACCCGGCGGACCGGCGGCTCGGCTCCGAGATCCGCGAGCAACTGGCGACGTGCCTGAACGACATCGACGAGCTGGAGGAGTCCCGGGCGACCGCGCGGGCGGCGGTGACGATGCTCGCGGACGACCCGGAGTCCGTCGAGCGCGCCTGGGCGCTCGCCACCTACGCCCGCGCGCTGCTCTACCGCGACCCGGACACCGAGATGCCGGAGTTCGCGGAGAAGGCCGTCGCGGAGGCCCGCGCCGCCGGGGCCACCGGCGCCGAGGCGGCGCTGCTGGTGACGCTCGGGCTGTACCGGGAGTCGCGGGAGGCCGACCCGGGGGTGGTGGAGCTGTTCGCGCGGGCCCGCGACCTGGCCGAGGCGTCCGGCGACAGCCCGCTGGCGGCGACGCGCGCCAGGTTCCACCACAGCCGGGCGATGTTCGACCGCGGCGACCTCGCGGGCGCGGCGCGCTGCGCCGACGAGGGCGTGCGGTACGTGCTGGACAACGGCCTCCGCTGGAGCACGTACGGGATCATCATGCGGTCCCTGCGGTACCTGATCCACTACACGACCGGGGACTGGACGGAGGCGAACCGGCTGGCGGACGAGTTCGCCGTCCAGGTCGTCCGCCCGGCCGAGGCGCAGATCTCCGCGTACGCGCTGTTCGTCGAGGTCGCGCAGGGCTCCCCGAGGGCGGACGAGCGGCTGCGGTGGATCGAGCCGCAGCTGCGGGAGGACCTGTTCCTCAACTACCTCGCCCGGGGCCTCGCGGCCGAGCACGCCCTGTGGCGGGGCGATCCGCACGCGGCGGTCGAGCACGTCGAGAACGTCCTCGGCACCCCGTACGGCGAGACGGACGGCGCGATCCGCCTCGCGGCGACGGGCCTGTGGGCGCACGCCGAGATCGCGGCCCGCGCCCGCGCGGCCGGCGACGACGGCGCGGTGCGGGCGGCGGCCGAGGCGGCCGACGCGCTGCTGCGCCGCGCCACCACGGTCTTCACGGTCAACACCGACGGGGTCCCCCGCACCTGGTTCGGGCTCGAAGGGCACGCCTGGCTGGCCCGCGCCAGGGCCGAGCGGCGCCGCGTGGACGGCGTCCTCGACGCGGACCTGTGGCGCAGGTCCGCCGGCCTGTTCACCTACGGCGACGCGGACGGCGGGTTCGTCTACGAGGTGGCGCGGTCGCGGTGGCGGCTGGCCGAGGCGCTCGCCGAGAACGGCGACCGGGAGGCGGCCGCGGCGGAGTGGCGGTCGGCCGTCGAGAGCGCCCGGCGGCTCGGCGCCGAGCCGCTGCTGGCCGGGCTGCGCGACCTCGGGACCCGCGCCCGGCTCGGTTCCACCGACGGCGGCGGCGCGGCGACGTCCGGCGGGTCGGGACCGCTCGCGTCGCTGACCGGGCGGGAGCGCGAGGTGCTGAAGCTGGTCGCGGACGGGCTCGGCAACCGGGAGATCGCGGCGAGGCTGTTCATCTCGCCGAAGACGGCGAGCGTCCACGTCTCCAACATCCTCGCCAAGCTGAACGTCGCCACCCGCACCCAGGCCGCCGCCGTCGCGCACCGCGAAGGCCTCGGCTGACGGTCCGGCTGGTCGCCGTCCGGCTGACCGCCGCCTCCGGCACCCGCTCACGGTCCGGCTGGTCGCGCGCCGGTACGGTGACGGGCGCGTGCGCCGGACGGTAGATCTTCACGGGTCATTCGTTATTTCCGGTACTGGCCTATACCGGACTGGACTGGAACGCTTTTCCACTGTGAGCGCCAACGGGCCGGCGCGCAGAAGGGAATCCCGCAGTGGACAAGGGGTACGAGCTTTACTGCCTCGCGGACAAGCTGTTCTACGACGCGCCACCCGTCACCCGCAGCACGGACTTCGAAATCACCGGACGTGATCTCCCGGCGGGCTGGGAGAAGATTTTCGGCGACGAGTGGGTCGTCTACGACCCGCCGCAGAGCCGCACCCCGCTCCAGGGCTGGAAAGTGCATGTCTCGGGGTGCGCGGAAAGCGCGTCCGAGATCCTGAGCGGCGCCTGGGAGTACTGCGTCGACAACGATATCGAGTTCAAGCATCTGCGCGGGCCGGGCACGCTCCGGATGCGGAACGCCAAGTACGCGCCGCGCGGCGCGAGCGGGAAACTCGTCACGATCTACCCCGAGGACGAGCACGAGCTGGAGCGGGTGCTGGCCGAGCTCGGCACCCGGCTGGACGGCCTGCCGGGCCCCTACATCCTCAGTGACCTGCGGATCGGCGGCGGTCCTCTGCACGTCAGGTACGGCGGCTTCGCCGAGCGGCGCTGTCTGGACGAGCAGGGCAAGCTCGTCCCCGCGCTGGAGAACGGCGCCGGGGAACTGATTCCCGACCGCCGCGAACCGGTTTTCTCCGTCCCCGGATGGGTGACGCTCCCCACGTGCCTGGAACCGCATCTCAAAGCGCGCTCCGCCACGACGACGACCGATCTGCCGTACCAGATCAGCAAGGCCCTGCATTTCTCCAACGGCGGCGGAGTATATGAGGGGACTGATACCCGTTCCGGGCGGAAGGTGGTCCTGAAAGAGGGCCGCCCCCATGCGGGGCTCGCCGCCGACGGAGCGGACGCCGTCACCCGCCTCGAACGGGAGCGCGACATTCTCCGGAAGCTCGACGGAATCGACGGAGTGCCCGCCGCGCTGGACTGGTTCACGCTCGGCGAGCACAGTTTCCTCGTCCAGGAGTTCATCGAGGGGCGGACGCTCAACACGTTCTTCGCGGAACGGCATCCGATGCTCGACCCCGAGCCGGACCCGGAGAAGACCGCCGCCTACACGGAATGGGCGCTGCGCGTCCACGCGGGCGTCGAGCGGGTGGTCGCCGCGATCCACGAGCGGGGCGTGGCGTTCAACGACCTGCACATGTTCAACGTGATGGTCCGCCCGGACGACTCCGCCGCGCTGATCGACTTCGAGACGGCGGCGCCCGCGTCCGACCGCGGCCGGCAGACCCTCGCGAACCCGGCGTTCCTCGCCCCGCCGGACCGGCGCGGCACGGAGGTCGACGACTACAGCCTGGCGTGCCTGCGGCTCGCGCTGTTCGTCCCGCTGACCACCCTGTTCGTGATCGACCGGGGCAAGGCGGCGCAGCTCGCCGACCTGATCGCCGCCAACTTCCCGGTGCCGCGGCCGTTCCTCGACGAGGCGGTGGAGCAGATCACGCGGGGCGCCGGTCCCGCGGCGGCGCCCGAGTTCGTCCCGGACACGCGCGGCTGGGAACGCGTCAGGGACGATCTCTCCCAGGCGATCCTCGCGAGCGCCACGCCCGACCGTACCGACCGGCTGTTCCCGGGCGACCCCGAGCAGTTCGACGGCGCGTCGCTCGGCCTCGCGCACGGCGCCGCTGGCGTCCTGTACGCGCTGGACGCGACCGGCGCCGGCCGCTTCCCCGCGCACGAGGAATGGCTGGCCGCGCGGGTCGCCGACCCGAAGCGCGGCACCGGCATCGGCCTGTACGACGGGCTGCTCGGCGCCGCGTACACACTGGCCCGCCTAGGGCGCGGCGAGGACGCCCTCACCGCCGCGGACCACTGCCTGAACGAGCGGTGGGAGCGGCTCGGCGACGACCTGTACGGCGGCCTGCCCGGCGTCGCGCTGGCGCTGGACGACCTCGCCGACACGACCGGCGAGACGTCCCTGCACGACGACGCGCGCCGCGCCGCCGAGATCGTGGCCGGACGGGCGGCCGGCGGCCCGAGCGCGCGCCCCGGCCTGCTGCACGGCGGAGCGGGCGCGGCGCTGATGTTCGTCCGGTCCTACGAGCGGACCGGCGACGCGGGCCTGCTCGACCTCGCCGCCATCGCGCTGCGCCGCGACCTCGCCGCCTGCGTCACCGACCACAACGGCGCGCTGCACGTCGACCAGGGCAGCCGGGTGCTGCCGTACCTCGGGCGCGGCAGCGTCGGGATCGGGCTCGTCCTGGACGAGTACCTCGCGCTCCGCCCGGACGAGGAGTTCAAGCAAGCACAGCACGGGATCCGCGTCGCGGCGATGTCGCGGTACTACGCGCAGCCGAGCCTGTTCGGCGGGCGCGCCGGGATGCTGCTCTACCTGGCCCGGCACGGCCGCGACGACCCGAGGGTGGCGGGGCACGTCCGCGACCTGGCGTGGCACGCGCTGCCGTACGCGGGCGGGCTGGCGTTCCCGGGCGAGCACATGTACCGCCTGTCCATGGACCTCGCGACCGGCACGGCCGGAGTGCTGCTCGCGCTCGGCGCGGCCCTGCACGACCCGGCCCCCGCCCTGCCGTTCCTCCGAACGGCCTGCGATCTCGCCGTGGGAACCCTCACGGCGTCCACCTCTATCCAGCCCGAAAGGAGGTGAAGAACATGGCGCTTCTCGACCTTCAGGGGATGACGAGCGAGAACGGCGGCGGCGGCGGCAACAGCAGCCTCAGCATCCTCTGCCACAGCTCGCACAGTGTCACGATCTGCCTGTAACGGCGATCGGCGGCCATGGCCCCGTGACCGGGGCCATGGCCGTCCTCTTTCTGGAGACCGCATGACCACGCTTCCCGCCGCGGCCGGCGCGAACCGGCTGCTCCTGCGCACGGCCGGGCGCGCCCGCGGATGGACCGCGCTCGTGGCCGCCGCGGCGCTGGCGGACGCGGCCGCCGCCGTGCTGCTCCCGTACGCGCTGGCCCGCGCGATCGACGCGGTCCCGCCCGGCGGGGCCCCGGCGGCGGCCGCGGTGTGGCCGTGCGTCGCGCTCGTGGCGGCGTGCGCCACGGCGGAGGTGCTGTCGGAGCTCGCGACCGGCTGCGCGGCCGCGCGGTCGACGGCCTGGCTGCGGCACACGCTGGTCAGGCACGTCCTGGCGGTCGGCCCGGCGCTGCGCGTCCCGCCGGGCGACGTCGCCGGGCGCGTGGTCGGCGGCGCGGCCGAGGCCGGCGTGGCGCCCGCCGCCGCCCCGGAGGCCGCGGTGGGGGTGGTGCCCGCGGTCGGGGCGCTGGTCGCGCTGTTCCTGATCGACTGGCGGGTCGCGGTGACGATCGCCGTGGCGCTGCCCGCGATCCTGCTGCTGCTGCGCGCGTTCGTCCGCGACATCAGCGCGACCGTGCACCGGTACATGACCGTCCAGGGGACGATCGCGGGACGGCTCGCCGAGGCGCTCGCCGGATGCCGGACGATCGCCGCCGCCGGCACCGTCGACCGCGAGACCGTCCGCGTCCTGGAACCGCTGCCCGGGCTGCGCGCCGAGGGCGAGACGATGTGGCGGGTCCAGGGCGGCATCGCGGCACGCGGGATGCTGGCGCTGCTGCTCCTGCAGATCGCGGCCGTCGGGGTCGCGGGCGCGGAGCTCGCGGCGGGCCGGGTCACGCCGGGCGAGCTGGTCGCGACCGTCCAGTACGCGGGGCTCGCCGCCGGGTTCGGGCCCGTCCTCACGCAGCTGCTCCGCCTCGGCCGCGCCCGCGCCGGCGCCGCCCGCGCCGCCGAGATCCTCGCGCTCCCCGCGCCGGACCACGGCCCCGACTCCCTCCCGGCCGGCCCCGGGCGCCTGGACTTCCGCGGCGTCACCGCCGCCGGCGGCGCGCTGGACGGCCTGGACCTGACCGTCCCCGGCGGCCTCGCCGTCGCCGTCACCGGACGGTCCGGCACGTCGGAGCTCGCCGCGCTCGCCGGGCGCCTCGCCGACCCCGACCGCGGCGAGGTCCTGCTGGACGGCACGCCCCTCCCCCGCCTCACCCGGGGCGCGCTGCGCCGCGAGGTCGGCTACGCGTTCGCGCGGCCCGCGCTGTTCGGCGGCACCGTCCAGGACGCGCTCGCGTTCGGGCCTTCGCGGCCGCCGCCGGCGTGGCTGCGCGAGTCGGCGCGGGCCGCCCGCGCCGACGACTTCATCCGCCGCCTCCCGGACGGCTACGCGACCCCGCTCGCCGACGCGCCGATGTCGGGCGGTGAGCTGCAGCGGATGGGCCTCGCGCGGGCGTTCGCGCACGCCGGGCGCGTCCTCGTGCTTGACGACGCGACGTCCAGCCTCGACACCGTCACCGAGCTGCAGATCACCGACGCGCTGCTGGACCGGCTCGCCGGCCGCACCCGGCTGATCATCACGCACCGGGCGTCGACGGCGGCCCGCGCCGACCTCGTCGCGTGGCTGGAGGACGGCCGCGTCCGCGCCCTGGCCCCGCACGCGAAACTCTGGCGCGACCCGGACTACCGCGCCCTGTTCGGGGGCGCCGGATGAGGAGCAGGCGGGACGCCGCGCGGGTGCTGCGGCGGACGGCCGGGGCCGCCGTCCGGGCTCAGCCGAGGGCCGTCGCGCGGGCGGCGGCATGGTCGCTGGTCGAGGCGGTGCCGACGGCGGTGTTCGGCCGCGCCGTGGCCGAGGCCGTCGACGCGTTCGCGACGGGACGCACCGCGGAGGCCTCGCTCTGGCTCTGCGTCCTCGCCGTCGCGGCGGCGGCCGGGGCGTTCGGGAGCCACCGCCTGTATCCGGCGCTCGCCGCGATCGTGGAGCCGTTCCGCGACGACCTCGTCCGCCGGGTCGCGGACGGGGCGCTGCGCCGGTCGCTGCGCGGGCGGCCCGACACGGGCGCGGTCGCGCGGCTCACGCACCAGGTGGAGATCGTCCGGGACACGTTCGGCGGCCTGCTCGTCGTCGTCCGCGGGTTCCTGTTCACGACCGGGGCCGCGCTGGTCGGCCTGGTCACGCTGATGCCCGAGGTGGCGCTGCTGGTGGTGCCGCCGCTGGTGCTGGGGCTGGCGCTGTTCAGTGCGGTGTTCGGCGCGGCGGCCGTCCGGCAGCGGAACCTGGTGGTCGGCGAGGAGGAGATCGCCGAGCGCACGACGGCGCTGGCCGAGGGCCTGCGGGACGCCGTCGCCTGCGGCGGCGAGGAGACGCTGCGCGACGAGCTGGGCGCCGCCGTGGAGGCGCAGGCCGCGGCGGGGCGCGCGGTCGCGCGGTTCGCGGCGCTGCGCGCGGTGTCGCTCGCGGTGAGCGGATGGTTGCCGCTGCTGCTCGTCCTTGCGGCGGCGCCGTGGCTGATGCGGCGCGGCGCCACCCCGGGGGTCCTGATCGGCGCGCTGACCTACGTCCTGCACGGGCTACAGCCGGCGCTGCGGACGCTCGTGCACGGCATGGGCGGCAGCGGGCTGCGGCTGGCGGTGACGCTGGCCCGCATCCTGGAGACGAGCGCGCCCGCGCCGCCCGCCCGGCCGGACGCGGCGCCGCCGGTCGCGGACGCCCCGGCCGTCGAGCTGCGCGGGGTTTCGTTCGCGTACGGGGAGGGCGCGCGGCCGGTGATCGAGGACCTGGACCTCGTCGTCCCGCGCGGCGACCACCTCGCCGTGGTGGGGCCGAGCGGCATCGGGAAGTCGACGCTCGCCGCCCTCGTCGCGGGACTCGCCGCCCCGACCGCGGGCGAGGTGCTGGTGGAGGGCCTGCCGCCGGGCGACCCCGACCGGCGGGTGCTCATCCCGCAGGAGGCGTACGTGTTCAGCGGCTCCCTGCACGACAACCTCACCTACCACGCGCCGGACGCCGCACCGGACGAGGTGGACCGCGCCGTGGACGAGGTCGGGCTGACGCGCCTCGTCCGGGAGCTGGGCGGGTACGCCGCGACCGTCGTCCCGGCGGACCTCTCGGAGGCGGACCGGCAGCTCATCGCGCTATGCCGCGCCTATCTAGCGCCGCAGCCGATCGTCATCCTGGACGAGGCCGCCTACCGGCTCGACGCGTCCGCGGAGGCGCGGGCGGAGGAGGCGTTCGCGCGCCGCCCCGGCACGCTGATCGTCATCGCGCACCGGATCAGCTCGGCGGCGCGGGCGCGGCGCGTCCTGGTCCTGGACGGGACGCGCGCCAGGACCGGACGGCACGCCGACCTGCCCGCGGTCTCCCCCCTCTACCGCGACCTCGTCGGCCGCTGGAGCGCGGGTTCCCGGTGGGGGGACGACTCTCCACACCCCCCGGGACGAACCGGTTCAGAGCCACCCGGCCTCCTCGGCGATCCGGATGGCGTGGACCCGGTTCTGCGCGCCGACCTTGCGGTTGATGCGGGACAGGTGGTTGCGGACGGTGCCGATCGTCAGGACGAGGTCCTCGGCGATCTGGGCCGCGGACGCGCCCCGTGACGCGAGCGCGAGCACCTCGACCTCCCGTTCGGTGAGCGGGCTCCGCACCGAGCCGAGCTCGGTGAAGGCCATCTCGGGGTCGATGACGCGCGACCCGTTCGCGGCCCGCCGGATCGCGTCCACCAGGTCGCCGGGCGAGGTGTCCTTCAGCACGAGGCCGGCCGCGCCCGCCGCCACCGCGCGGCGCAGGTCGCCGGTACGGCGGCGCCCCGACATCAGGATGGTGTGGCACTCGGGCACCGCCTCGCGGAGCGCGCACGCGGCGGCGAAGCCGTCCAGTCCCGGCAGCCCGACGTCGACCAGCGCGACGTCGGGCCGCCGTCTGCGCGCCGTCGGAAGCGTCTGCTCACCGGTCCCGATCGCGGCGACGACATCGAGGTCTTTCACGTGCTCGAATAATGCGACCAGCCCGCCGCGGAGGAGGGGCGCCCCCTCGGCGAGAAGAACCCGAATCATTTTCGTCTCCTAGGTCTCGGCGCGCGGCGATACGCGGCCGTGCCGCCGTGGCCGGAAAAAAAGCTTTCACCGAATCGAATTCTGGCCAGGGGGTCAGGCGGAGAACGAGTGGGAAGACCAGGCTGGGCAGGACGATAACGATCTTCCATGGGGGCCACCTAGACGGGGCGATAGTCAGGCGGATGACCTACCGCGTGGAGTCAACACTATTCATGGCGTCATTGTAAAGAGCGAAACAAACCACTATTCCGGACGCACATATACCGCGAAATAGCAGAGTTACACGTGATCAAGAAAGAAAGTCGAACTCCGTCCCGGCGCCCGCCGCGCGGGCCGCCTGGAACGCCGCCCAGCTCACCGCGAGGTCCTGCCAGGGCAGTCCCACCGGGGCGTAGACCGTGATCTCGCCGCCGCGCACCCGTCCCGGCACCTGGCCGCGCAGCAGGTCACGGAGAGTTCCGGCCGCGTGCTTAACGTCAAGTCCGGCTCCGGCCAGCACGCCCATCTCGACGGCGAGCGGCACGTCGTCGACGACGACGCGGGCGCCCTCCAGCAGATCGGCGGACAGTTCCGCCTTCCCGGGCTCGTCCGCGCCGAGGGAGGTGATGTGCGTCCCGCGCGTCACGTCCGCGGCGTGCAGGATCGGGCGGCGCGCCCACGTCGCCATGACGACGACGCCCGCGTCCGCGACGGCGGCGCGCGGGTCCGCCGCGACCTCCGCGGGGACGCCGAGCCGGGCGCCGTGCCGTTCGGCGAACCCGGCGGCGCGGCCGGCGTCCAGGTCGCAGACGGTGAGGCCGCGCACCCGCCGCAGCTCCGGCAGCCCCCGCATCACCAGCTCCGCCTGCGCCCCGGCGCCGATCACCGTGACCGTGTCCGCGTCGGGACGGGCCAGCGCATGCGTGCCGAGGGCGGCGGCGAGCCCGGTCCGCCACGCGGTCACGGTGGCCGAGTCGAGCTGCGCCAGCAGCTCGCCGGTGCCGAGGTCGTGCAGGCAGACGACGCCGCGCAGCGCGGGCCTGCTGCCCGGGAACTTGGCGTTGACCTTCACCGTGTAGGCGGGGATCTCCTCGATCAGGCCGGGCAGCAGCGCGGTCGCGGCGCCCTGGCCCGGCAGCCGACCGACCACCCGGACGGCGTCCTCTGCGTCCTCCCCCGCCGTGAAGCCGCGGCGCAGCGCGTCCAGGCAGTCGGCGGGGTCGAGCAGCGCTTCAAGGTCGGAACGGGTCAAAAGGAGCGTCACCGGACCATTCTCCCGTCTCGACCGCCGCAGCGTCACTACCCGGACGGCCCGGCCGCACTCCCCCCGGCCGCCCCCCGGCCGCACTCCGTCGCCCGCGCTCCCCCGTCCGCGCCAGCGAAACGTTAAACAAGACATCATGCCCAGGACGGGGCGCGGCTCCCGCACCCATTGTGACAATCAGGGTCCGGGTGATTAGTCACTTTCTAGCCTTACGTGCGCGTTCAGCGGTCTTTCAGCATGTCGGTGACCTCCGGTGCGCCGTCCGGGCGTGCCCGCTCCCCCTGGAGGCTCACCGTGACCACCCGTCCCACGCGCACGCGGGGCGCCGTCGCCGCCATGGCGGCGTCCGGGCTCCTGGCGGCCTCCCTCGTCGCCGCGCCCGCCGCGAGCGCGTCCCCCGGAAACGCCGCGCAGGCCGTGCGCGCCGCCGGGGCCGTCCCCCCGCCCTCCGCCGTCCCCCCGCCCACCGCCGCGCGCTCCGGCGTCCCGCCGAAGATCAGTGCGCCGCTGAAGAAGGTCATGGCCGCGCTCAAGCGCGACGCCGCCGTACCCGGCACCGCCTGGGGCGTGGACCCCGCCGCCGGCCAGGTCGTCCTCACCATGGACGGCACCGTGAAAGGCGCCGGACTGAAGAAGGTGAAGGCGGCCGCGAGCGCGCACGGCGCGGCCGTCCGCACCGAACGGGTCCCCGGGAGGTTCCGCCTCTTCACCCTGGGCGGCGACCCGATCTTCTCCAAGTCCGGCCGCTGCACGCTGAGCTTCAACGTCAGGAAGGCGAGCGCGTATTACTTCCTGACGGCGGGCCACTGCGTCGCGTCGGCCACGGCCTGGTACGCCGACCCCGGCCTGACGAAGCTGCTCGGCCACAGCACGAGCAGCAGCTTCCCCGGCGACGACTACGGACTCGTCAAGTACGCGTCCGCCCCCGAGGACACGCGGGGCGGCGTCCGGTTCGGCGGCGAGTTCTACGACATCACCGGCGTCGGCAACCCCACGATCGGGCAGGTCGTGACGCGCGTCACCGGCACCACCGGCGTCCAGACCGGGCAGGTCACGGCGCTGAACCAGACGGTCAACTACCCGGAGGGCACCGTCAGCGGCATGATCCGCACCACGCTGTGCTCCGAGCCGGGCGACAGCGGCGCGCCCGTGTTCTCCGACCATCTCGCGATCGGTCTGATCTCGGGAGGCAGCGGCAACTGCTCCTCCGGCGGGACGACGTTCGTCCAGCCGATCGGCGAGCCGCTTCAGGCATACGGATTGGAGATCTACTGAAACCTCGTCGAATCACGTTCCAATGGTCCGGATGATCAGCCGCGTTCCGGTTCTGACCACGGATCCATCGTCAGGGTGACAAGCGCTCTGTCCTGAATTGGTCACTATCTGCGTCTTACGTCTGCCTTGACGGTTCCAACACGATGTCCAGGACCTCCGGCGCACCAGCAGGGTGCGCCCAACCCCCCGTGGAGGCAATAAGTGAAGATCACCAAGAGGCGTGTGCTCACCGCCGCCGTCACCACGGCGTCGGCCGGTCTGGTGGCGGGCTCCCTCGCCGTCGCTCCCAGCCTGACCACGACGTCGGCCGCCGCTCCCGTCGCGGCCGCGGCCCCCGCAGGACCCGGCGAGCTGTCGACGACGCTCGCCAAGCAGCTCGGCGCCCGCTCCGCGGGCTCCTACCTCAAGGGCGGCAAGCTCGTCGTCACGGTCACCGACGCCAAGGCCGCCGACACCGTGCGCGCCGCGGGTGCCGTACCGCAGACCGTCTCGCGCAACGGCTCGTACCTGAAGAAGGTCATGGCCTCGCTCAAGCGCGACGCGACGATCCCGGGCACCGCCTGGGCCGTCGACTCGGCGTCCAACCAGGTGCTGCTCACGATGGACAGCAGCGTCACCGGCGCGAAGCTGCGGAAGGTCCAGGCCGCCGCCGCCAAGCACGGCGCGGCCGTCCGCACCGAGCGCGTCGCGGGCACGTTCCAGAAGTTCACCAAGGGCGGCGAGGCCATCCGCACCGGCGGCTCGCGCTGCTCGCTGGGCTTCAACGCCAAGAAGGGAAACGAGTACTTCTTCATCACCGCCGGGCACTGCACCAACATCGGCTCGACGTGGACGGACAGCGCCGGGCAGACGCTCGGCACCACCGCCGGCAGCAGCTTCCCCGGCAACGACTACGGCATCGTCAAGTACTCGTCCACGCCCACTGACACGCAGGGCGGCGTCCACCTGTACGGCCAGGGCACCCAGGACATCACCAGCGCGGGCAGCGCGACGGTCGGGCAGCGGGTCACGCGCAGCGGCAGCACCACCCAGGTGCACAGCGGCAGCGTCAACGCCCTCAACCAGACGGTGAACTACCAGGAGGGCAGCGTCAGCGGCCTCATCCGCACCAACGTGTGCGCCGAGCCCGGCGACAGCGGCGGCTCGCTGTTCGCCGGGACCACCGCGCTCGGTCTGACCTCCGGCGGCAGCGGCAACTGCTCGTCCGGCGGGACGACGTTCTTCCAGCCCGTCACCGAGCCGATGCAGGTGTACGGCGTGGAGGTCTACTGATCCGACCCCACCGGGATCCGCCGCTCCCTTCTCGGACCGGCCGGTCCCACGGCACCTGAATAGGCGGGCCGCCTCCGCACGGACTCCCGTGGAGGCGGCCCGCCGCTTTCGGCTGTTCGAGGGCCGTGCCGCCGCCGTCGGCGGGCGGCGGGACTCAGCGGGCGGCGGGGACGCCGAGCGTCCGGAGCACCTCCGCCATGACGTCGTGCGCCCGTTCGGTCAGGTAGAAGTGGTCGCCCGGCAGGGTCGTCATCGCGAACGGGCCGTCGGTGACGTCCGCCCACCCGGCGGCCTGCTCCGCGGACACGTGCGGGTCGGCGTCCCCGATGATCGCGGTGATCGGCACGGTCAGCCGGGTGCCCGCCGCCCGGTGGACGTACTTCTCCAGCAGCGCGAAGTCGTTCCGGACGTACGGCAGCACCAGCGCGCGGAGCTCCGCGTCCCGCAGGGCGTCGGCGTCGGTGCCGCCGAGCTTCAGCATCTCGGCGACGAGGGCGTCGTCGTCCCGCTCGGACACCGGGACGTCGTCGCGGTCGTGCGGCGGGCGCGTCCCGGACACGAACAGGTGCACCGGCGCGGTGCCCCGCTCCTGGAGCAGCCGCGTCACCTCGTACGCCAGCACGGCGCCCATGCTGTGCCCGAACACCGCGGCGGGACGGTCGATCAGCGGCGCCATCGCCCCCGCGACGAGCCGGGCGACCTGGTGCGCGTCGTCGATCAGCGGGTCCGCCATCCGGTCGGCGCGGCCCGGGTACTGGACAGCGTGCACCTCCACCGCCGGGTTGATCTCCTTGGCCCACGGCCGGAAGAACACCGCGGACCCGCCCGCGTGCGGCAGGCAGAACAGCCGCAGCGACGCCCAGGGGCGGCTCTCGGCGCAGCGCAACCAGGTCACGTGATCAACTCCTCCTCGTGGGCCGCGGGAGCCGGCGGGCCTCGGGGGCGCGGACTCCGCAGCCACCCACCCTAAGGCCCCGCCGCCGCCGGCCCGCGACCGTGTCCGGCGGTGTTCAACTGCGCCGCCGTCGAAGGCGGCGGCGCCTTGAACGCGGAGAGGAGGCTGCGCGAGCATGCGGGAACGACCGCGCCGATCCCCGCCCCGGCTGATCATCTACCGACACGGAGTTCATCCATGACGCAGGCCCCACCCTTCTCGGTCATCTCCGGCGCCCAGGTCCACGACGCGGTCGCCGGACGGGAGCGGCAGGTCATCGAGATGGTCGAGACGGCCTACCGCCTGCACGGCGAGGGCCTCACGGTCAACCCCGACTCCTACTTCCTGCGCTTCCCCGACCGGCCGTCCGACCGGATCATCGCGCTGCCCGCGTCCGTCAAGGGCGACGTCGGCGTGCACGGCATCAAGTGGATCTCCAGCTTCCCCGGCAACGTCGCGAACGGCATCCCGCGCGCGTCCGCCGTGCTGATCCTGAACGACGCCGAGTCCGGCTACCCGTTCGCGTGCCTGGAGAGCTCGATCATCTCCGCGTCGCGCACCGCCGCATCCGCCGCGCTCGCCGCCGGGGCGCTCGCCGACGCCCGCGGCGACCGGCCCCGCCGGGTCGGCTTCATCGGCGCCGGGCTCATCGCCCGCTACGTCCACACCTATCTCGCCGCGCACGGCTTCGCGTTCGACGCTCTCGGCGTCCACGACCTGTCCGCCGAGCACGCCGAGGGCTTCACGGGCTACCTGCGGCGCACCGAGGACGGCGACGTCACCGTCCACGACACGGCCGAGGCGCTCATCCGCTCCTCCGACCTGGTCGTCTTCGCCACCGTCGCCGGCGAACCCCACGTCACCGACCCGTCCTGGTTCGCGCACGGTCCCCTCGTCCTGCACGTCTCCCTCCGCGACCTGTCCCCCGAGATCATCCTGTCGTCCTACAACGTCGTGGACGACGTCGAGCACTGCCTGAAGGCGAACACGTCCCCCCACCTGGCCGAACAGCGGGCAGGCAACCGCGACTTCGTCGCCGGGACGCTCTACGACGTCCTCACCGGCAAGACCGTCCCGCCCGCGGACGGGCCGGTCGTCTTCTCCCCGTTCGGGCTGGGCGTCCTCGACCTCGCGGTCGCCCGCCACGTCTACGACCAGGTCGCGGCGTCCGGCGCGCTGCACACCGTGCCCGGCTTCTTCCACGACCTGAGCCGGCACGGCTGACGCCCCACGGCGGGAAGCGCGCGACCGCGGTCCCGGACGCCTGCGAGGGCGCCCGAGACCGCGGCTGCCGGCGTCAGCGCAGGCCGTAGGCGCGGGTCACGGTCTGCTGGACCGCGTTCCCCGATCCGTCGGCGGCCTTGAAACGCAGGGCCACGAAACCGTTGTGCGTGGTGGGATGGGCGACGTTGGCGGTGAAGCGGTCGGTGCCGTTGGGTGTCAGCGGCACCGTCGTCCAGGTGGCGCCGTCGTTGAACGACGCCTCCAGCGAGGACGACGTCACCGCGGTGCCGTTCACGGCCCGCTCGACGACGACGTCCAGCGGGAACGTGGCGCCGGACGGCGCCCGCCCGCTGCCGTCGTAGTTCCCGGTGATCCGCGGCTGGAGCAGGCGGCGCATGTCGTCGAACGGGTCACCGGGCCGCTCGGCGGACGGGAACGTCCAGCTCGCGTTGACCTTCGTGGCGTACTTCGACCAGGCGGCCGTGCGCTGCAGGGCCAGGTCGAGCCGGTAGGCGGCGGACGCGGGTGGCACGGTCCAGTCGCCGGCCAGCGGGTTGGTGCTCACACCGACCTGCTGCCCGTTGCGGTAGAGGGTGAGCGTGCCGGTGGTGCTCCTGGAGATGTTGCCGCTGAAGTTCTCGTGACCCACCTGTCCGGTGTCCGTCACCAGCGGACGGGCGATGATCTGCCCTTGGCCGTGCCCGACGGGCATGGTGGGCCCGAACGCGGCCTTGTTCCACGTCTCGGAGTAGGTGCCGCCCGCCTTGAACACGCGCGGCTCGGACTGTCGCTCGGCCACCTGGAGGGTGTCCAGGACGTAGAGGTAGTTCCCCGTCCACCGCACGCCCTCCGCGGTGTAGTAGACCCGCTGCGTGCTGGGCGCGCTGGCGGGCGTCGTCAGCCCCAGCGCCTCGCCGCCGATGCCGTCGAAGCCGACGGCCGTGGAGTGCGGGCCGGCCTCCTCGGACGGCACCCCCTGCGAGGCGTAGGTGGTGTTCACCAGGGCCAGGCTGTCCTCGGTGGCGGTGAACGTCAGGTCGGCGGGGATGCGGCCGGACACCGGGAACGCCAGTTTGTAGGCGCGCGGCGACGGCAGCGTGGTCAGCGGTTCGGTCTGGCTCTCCACGTACGCGAAGTGGTAGGGCCGGGTGGTCGTCGCCGACGGCCAGGCGCGCAGGCTGATGTCGGGCCTGCCGCTGATGGACGTGGAGAGCTCCTGCCCGGCGATCGTCTGCACGAGCTTGGCGTGGCTCTGGAACTCGGTGGCGGTCGGGGACGGGCTGACCGCCTTGATCTCCGTCGCCGTCCTGGCGTCCAGGGTGAGATCGACGTCGGCGCCCACCGTCAGCGTGGGGTTGCCGTAGAGGGCCAGGTCCCGGGGGTCGAAGATCGGGCCGGTGATCACGAGCCCGGTCAGGCTGTAGTCCCCGGCCGGGACGACGCCGGTGAGCGTGCCGCCGGACTCGGTGAGCACGTACTCCGAGCCGGTGGCCAGGTCGATCAGCCTCGCCAGCGGAGCCAGCGCCTTGCCGTCCAGGTCGAAGCCGCGGATGGTGATCGTGTGGTCGGCGGCCGCGCTCGCGCGCGCGGGGACCTTGGTCTTGGCGTGTCCGAGGTGGAAGAGGGGTCCGGATAAGAACCCGTCGGACGGCGGCCCCGCGGGGCCGTCCGCCGCGGCGGGCTGTAGGGGGACGAGCAGTGCCGCGAGCGCGGCCGTGCTGATCAGGGCTGTTCTCCAGCGCCTCACCGAAGTTCCCTTCTGTGCATGACAGCAGGTCGTGAGTGGGCGCAGAACCGGACGGAGAGATCCTCGAAAGGATCGCACCTGCGGGGAGTTCCGTCCCGGATAACAAGATCATCCTAGCCTTGATCTCCGGCCCGTCCGCGTGGCATAACTCACACCGTCCTCAGATTTCGAGGACGACCTTGCCGGGGATGCCCTTGTTCTTGGCCTGGAACGCCTGACGGGTCTCGGCCAGCGGATAGACCGCCCCGACATGGGCGCGCAGCTCGCCCGCCCCGGCCCGCCTCGCCAGCTCGGAGAGCTGGTCGCGGTCCGGCTCGACGATGAAGAACACGGCCCGCCCGTCCTCCGGCCGGACCGGGGGCGGCGCGGTGATCGAGACGAGCGCGCCGCCCGGCCTGACCCGGCTCGCGGACCGCGCGAGCAGGTCGCCGCCGATGGTGTCGAAGACCAGGTCGACGGGGCCGACGGCGTCCTCGAAGCGCTGCTTCTCCAGGTCGACGAAGGTGTGCGCGCCCATCTCCGCCGCGAGGTCGGCGGCCCGTCCCCGGCCGGTGGCGACGACACGCGCCCCCGCCCGGCGCGCCAGCTGGACGGCCAGAACCCCGGTGCCGCCGCCCGCACCGTGGATGACGGCCGTCTGCCCCGCCTCCAGACCGCCGTGCACGAAGAGCCCCTGCCAGGCCGTCAGCCCCGACAGCGGCAGCGCGGCCGCGTCGGTGAAGGCGAGGGACGACGGCACCGGCGCCAGGTTGCGCGCCTCCACCGCCACGTATTCGGCCGCCGCGCCGTCCCGGTGCCAGTCGGTCAGGCCGAAGACGCGGTCGCCCACCGCGAACCCGGCGGTGCCGTAACCGACCTCGGCGACCTCCCCGGCGACGTCGTGCGCGGGGATGGACGGCGTCCGGTCCCGTCCGGCCCGGTCGACCCAGGTGCCGGGCCAGTCGAGCTCGTCCGGGACGAACCCGGCCGCCCGCACCCGCACCACCACGTCCCCGGTGGCCGCCTGCGGCATCGCCACGTCCTCCACCACGAGCCCGCCACTACCGCCACGCTCATGAATCCGTACAGCCCTCATCGTGTCCCCCTCGCTCTGGACCTACGTCCCCAGGGAGACGACACACCACCCAGACCTGTGACAGCCACGTGCCAGGTGGTAGGTGGTAGGTGGTAGGGCCTGGTCAATCGAACCGCGAAGTATCCAGCTCGATCTCGAACGGCTCGGGCAGCAGAAGTTTCTCCCCAATCGGCGCGTGGTCGACATGCCTGTACTCCTTGCCGTCCGACCCGCTGAAGAGGATCACTCTCTCCTCCTTACGGTCCACCAGGAGGTACAGCGGGATGCGCGCACGTGCGTAGCCGTCCCGCTTCGGGCCCCGGTCCCGTTCCGGGTTGGTGGACGTCACCTCGACCACCATGGCGATGCCGTCGGCTTCTACGGGCATCCACGAAGAGGCACCACGGAAAAGTTCGAGGTCCGCGAGAGCGAACGTGGCGTCTGGGATCACGTAATTTCTCGGGTGTCCACTGGCGCCAGGCAGGGTCAGGCCCTTGTTGCCCGAGCAGTGGAAAGCACGTGGGGAGTTCCGCACGATCTGCAAGTTGATCTCGGCGATGCACTGCTCGTGCCCGCCTAGGGGGGGTGGGGTCACGACGATCTCTCCGTCGATCAGTTCGGCTCGGTAGCCCTCGGGGGTGTCGAAGGAGAGGAAGTCGGCCAAAAGCTTGTCCGCCGGCGCCTGAGGCTCATCAACCATCACAACCATGCCCTGCTCCTTTCCTCGCGAACGAGCGTATAAGCAGAGCGCCACCTTTCGCATACAGATCGTAGCCACCCGACCTTACGCTCCCAGCGTACGGCCCGTTTACGCACCGTGCAGATAAGTGAGGGCGGAGCGGGCACGGTTCGTCTATGGATGAGCGAAAGGGACGGCGTGGGGACGTTCAGGAGCTGACGGACTTCGAGCTGATCGTGTACGAGACCGTGGCCGAGATCGACAAGGACGGCGGGGCCGCCGACTTCGACGCGATCGGACGGCTGGTCGGCGGGCCCGAGGAGGATCTGTGGGCCGCGCTCGGGCATCTGGTGTCGATCAACCACCTGCGTTCGACCAGCAGGGGGTACGTGCTGGGGTCGCACGACTGGGCGCCCTGACCTCGTCCCGCTGGGTGGGAACCGGCGGTGCGGCGGGCGGCGGGCGCGCGGCAGGATGGCGCCGGGATCAGCTTGGGGAGGCCGCCGGGATGGAGCTCGCCGTCACCGAGGAGCAGCGGGAGCTGCGGCAGGCGCTGCGGCGCTTCTTCGCCGAGCGTTCCCCGTCCGGCGAGGTGCGGCGGCTGATGGAGACGGCCGAGGGCTACGACCCCGGGATGTGGACGCTGATGGCGGAGCAGCTCGGGCTGCAGGGCCTCGCGATCCCGGCGGAGCACGGCGGCGCGGGGTACGGGATGCGGGAGCTGGCCGTCGTGTTCGAGGAGATGGGACGGGCCGTGGTGTGCGCGCCGTTCCTCGCCACGGTCACGGCCGCGGCGGCGCTTGAGGCCGGGGACGGCGGCCATGACCTGCTGCCCGGCGTCGCGGACGGGTCGACGATCGCGACGCTCGCGGTGGCCGAGGACGACGGGCGCTGGGATCCCGGAGCGGTGAGGACCGTGTTCGAGGACGGGGTGCTGCGCGGAGGCAAGCGCTTCGTCCTGGACGGGCACGTCGCCGACCTGGTGCTCGTCGCGGCGAGGGACGGCGACGGTGTCGGCCTGTTCGCGGTGACGGGTGAGGCGGGACTCGTCCGGGAGCCGGTTCCGACGCTCGATCAGACGCGGAAGCTGGCGCGGGTCGGGCTCGACGGGGTCGCGGCCCGCAGGGTGGGCGGGGCGGAGGCCGTCGCGCGGGCGCTCGACGTGGCGGCCGTGGCGCTGGCCGCCGAGCAGCTCGGCGGCGCGCAGAAGGCCCTCGACATGACGGTCGAGTACGCGAAGGTCCGGCACCAGTTCGGGCGTCCGATCGGGTCGTTCCAGGCGGTCAAGCACCGGTGCGCGGACATGTTCGTGCTGGTCGAGTCGGCGCGGTCGGCGGTGCTGAACGCGGCGGCCGTCGCGGACGGGAACCCGGACGGCCTGCCCGCCGCCGCCGCGCTCGCCAAGGCGTACTGCTCGGACGCGTTCTTCCACACGGCGGGCGAGGCGATCCAGCTGCACGGCGGCATCGGGTTCACGTGGGAGCACGACGCGCACCTGTACTTCAAGCGGGCGCAGGGGTCGCGGCAGCTGTTCGGCGCCCCCGACCGGCATCGGGAGCGCCTCGCCGCGATGGCCGGGCTCACGGGCACGGCCTGACGCCCGGCGGCCCTCACGGGTACGGCGTGACGTCCGGCGGGCATCGCGAGGCGCGGACGGATTGAGGAAGAATGCCCGCCATGAGGCGGGCGAGCGGGGCGATGTTCGGGCTGGCGTACGGGGATTCCATGGGCGCGCCGACGGAATTCCTCACCATGAAGCAGATACGTCAGCGTTTCGGTGAGCACGGGCCAACGCAGCTGAACGGCGACCCCGCGCTGGTCACCGACGACACGCAGATGGCGATCGCGGTGGGTCTCGCCATGCTGGACGCTCTGGCGAATCCTCCTTTCACACCGGATCTGATAACACCGATGTGGCGGCGACGTTTCGTCGACTGGCTGAACAGCCCCGACAACAATCGGGCGCCCGGGCACACGTGCCTGCGGGCGTGCAGAGGGCTGGCCGCCGGGAAACCGTGGGTGGACGCCACCGTCGCGGGCTCGAAGGGCTGCGGAGCGAACATGCGGGTGGCGCCGGTGGGTCTCGCGCCCGGTCTGTCGGACGAGACGCGGGCCGGTGCGTCCCAGCTCCAAGCCGCCCTTACGCACGGCCATCCGACCGGGCTGGCCGCCAGTGAGCTGACCGCGTTCGCCGTCCGGTGGCTGGCCGATGGGATGGATCCGTCCGACCTGCCGGGCGCGCTCCGCGCCCGATGCCACGAGCAGCGCACCGTGTACCACGAGCGCTGGCTCGGCGCCCTGTGGCGGCAGCCCGGCGTGGACGCCCCGGAGACGTTCATCGCCCGCGGCTGGGACGAGTGCCTCGAACGGCTCGACGCCCTGGACGCCGCCCTCGTCCTCGGCGACCGGACGTCCGACCCCTGCGAGATCACCGGGGCGGGCTGGACGGCCGAGGAGGCCATGGCGACCGGCCTGCTGTGCTTCCTGCTGTTCCCGGACGAGCCCGTCCAGGCGATCTGGCGCGGGGCCGCCAGCTCCGGCGACTCCGACTCGATCGCCTCCCTGGCGGGGGCGTTCGCGGGCGCGCGGCTCGGGATGGACGCCTGGCCCGCCGGGTGGTCCGGCCGTATCGAGTACGCCGATCAGCTGACCAAGATCGGCAAAGCCTGGGATGATCGCTTGACCTGGTCGTAGCATCGAAGCTAATCTCCTTAGCTATAGAGCTACGCAGAACGGCAAGGAGCATGCGATGAGCGAGCAGACCCGGTACCTCGACCTTCCCGGCGGAAAGCTCGCCTATGACGACGACGGCGACGGCCCGCTCGTCGTCTGCCTGCCGTCCATGCTCGACCTGCGGTCGCAGTTCAGGTTCCTCAAGCCGCTGCTGCTCGACGCCGGCAACCGCGTCGTGACCGTCGACCAGCGCGGGATGGGCGACACCAGCGCCGGCTGGCCCGAGTACGGGAGCACGCCGCTCGCCCACGACCTGCTCGCGCTGCTGCGGCACCTGGACGCCGGGCCCGCCCTCGTCTACGGCTGCTCGAACGGCGCCGCCGCCGGCGTGTGGGTCGCCGCCGAGGCGCCCGAGCTGGTCAGGGGCCTGGTCCTCGCGGGGCCGTTCGTCCGGGACGGCAAGTCGGGGTTCTCGCAGAAGCTGACCATCGCGCTCATGCGGGTCCCGGGGCTGGCGGTGCCGCTCTACATGTCGTACTACCCGAAGTGGGTGCCGACGCCGCCCGCGGACTTCGCCGAGCACAAGGCGAAGCTGAAGGCGAGCTTCAAGCGGCCGGGACGCGCCAAGGTCATCGCCGACTACCTGGACATGTCGCACGCCGAGTCCGAGGCGCGGCTCGACCGGGTCACCGCGCCCACGCTGGTCATCATGGGGACGGCCGACATCGACTGGCCCGACCCCGTCGCGGAGGCCGAGTGGGTCAAGGAAAGGCTGAACGGACAGCTCGTCCTGGTGGACGGCGCCGGGCACCAGCCGCACGTGGACTTCCCCGAGAAGATCGCCGACGCCGTCCTGACCTTCGAGCGCTCGCTCTAGACCCGGCGGGCTTGCCCCGGGTCAGGACGCCGTCCAGCCCGTCCAGGCCTCGATGGTGACGACGATGACCGGCCCCTCGGGCGGACGCTCGCGGTACTGGGCGTAGCGTCCGGCCAGGAGCCGGACGGGCTCGGCCATCCGCGCGGGATCCTCGACGATCTGGGCGTGGCCGTCCACGCGGACCCACCACAGGCGTTCCCAGTCGTCCTCGTAGTGGTCGGCCAGGAGCGCGACACGCGGGTTGGCGCGGATGTTGGCCAGCCGCCGCAGGTCCCTGGTGCTCTTCGGCTTGTGGTCGACGGCCGTGTAGACCGCGCCCCGGTGGACGGCGAACGCCACCGGGACGAGATGCGGCCGCGCGTCCTCCCCCACGGTCGCCAGCCGCACGACCGGGACCGTCGTCAGCAGCCGGCGCGCCTCGTCCGGCGAAAGCTTCGGCACCCCCTCAGCCTGCCACGACCGGCCCCCTATGCGGGCGGGAACTCCGGTGGGGCGAGGCCGCGCTCGACCACCTTCGCCAGTTCCTCGCCGGTCAGGACGCGCGGCTCGCCGATCGTCCTGGCCCGGACGTAGACGCCGCAGAGCCATTCGAGGAGCCGCGCGTTCTCGAACGCCTCGTCCAGGTCGCGGCCGATCGTGACGCCGCCGTGGTTGGCCATCAGCGCGGCGCGCCTGCCGCCGGCCATGGCGGCGCGGACGTTGTCCGCAAGCTCGGGCGTCCCGTAGGTGGCGTACGGGGCGACCTTCACGACGCCGCCGAGGAGCAGCGTGTTGTAGTGGATCGGCGGCAGTTCGGACATCGTCGTCGCGACGACGGCCCCGTACGTGGAGTGGGTGTGCACGATCGCCGCCGCCGGGGTGGCCTCGTAGAGCGCGAGGTGCATCGGGGTCTCGGACGACGGCGTCCGCTCACCCTCGGCCAGCCGGCCGGACAGGGTGACGACCGGGCAGTCGGCGGGCTCCATCCGGTCGAGCATCATCCCGCCCGGCGTGACCGCGACCAGGTCGCCCGACCGGACGCTGATGTTGCCCGACGACCCGATGACCAGACCGGTTTCGGCCAGCCGCCGACCGATCACACATAGTTCGTCCCTTTCGCCCGACAACAGCATGCGAATACCTCTCACGTTCTCTGGCCACCACGGTTACGCTACGCCTGACGATCTTCGAGGGGGCCGGTCATGGCGGTTGTAACACTGGGCGCGCACATCCTGGACGTGCTCGCCCGGCCCGTGCCGGGCGTCCCCGCCGGGCAGGACACCGTCCCCGGCGAGCCGGACACCGTCGGCGGTCCTGGCACCGTCGTCGTCGACGAGATCAGGGCGACCGCCGCCGGTTCCGCCGCGGGCACCGCGGTGGCGCTCGCGAGGCTCGGCAACGACGTCGTCTCCGTCGGCGCGATCGGCGACGACGACCTCGGCGACCTGCTCGTCGCGATCATGACCCGGAACGGGGTGGACGTGCGCGGGCTCGTCCGGCGCACGGCCGCCCAGACGGCCGCGTCGATCCTGCCGATCGGCCCCGACGGGCGCCGTGGCGGCCGGCCGATCCTGCACGCCCCCGGCGCCAACCTGACCCTCACCGCCGGCGCGGTCGGCCCGGGCCTGCTCGGCGCGGCGAGGCTCGTGCACCTCGGCGGCCCGGACGTCACGTCCGGGCTCAACGACCCGGCGTTCTTCGCGATGCTCGCCGCCGCGCGCGAGACCGGCACCGTCGTGACCATGGACGTGCTGTCGACCGTCCCCGGCCTCCTCGCCGGCGCCGCCGCGTTCCTCCCCCACGTCGATCATTTCCTGCCGAACGAGGCGCAGGCCGCCGCGATGACCGGCGAGGACGACCCCGAGAAGGCCGCCGGGGCCCTGCTCGCCCAAGGCCCGGCGACGGTGGTCGTCACGCTCGGCGGCGACGGCAGCCTCGTCGCCACCCGCGCCGCCGGCGGCCCCGAGGTGCGCCGGCTGCCCGCGCTGCCCGTCGACGTCGTCGACACGACCGGCTGCGGCGACGCCTACTGCGCCGGGTTCGTCACCGGGCTCGCGCACGGACGGGACGTCCTGGAATCGGCGCGCTGGGGCGCCGCGGCCGCCGCGACCGTCGCGCAGGGCCTAGGCTCCGACGCCTGCCTCACCGGCCTCGACGACGTCCTCCGCATGCTGAAATGAGCCACCGGGTCAGTCAGACGGGAGACCGTCCGGAGCGGTCGCCGGTCAGCACCGCGTCCGCCGCGCCCGCGAGCTGCTCCAGGCGGAACACCTCCGTCCGGTGGAACGGGGGCGCGCCCGTCCGGGCGACGAGGAGCGCGAGGGTGCCCTTGGCCAGCGGGCACACCGCGAACTGCGTGCCGTCCGGCGCCGTGAAGGCGCGCGGGCGCAGCGGCAGCAGCTCCGGCAGATCGGCGTCCGTGCTCCCCACCGCGGGGGGACGGCCCGCGACGCCCTCCGAGACGTCCCCGGCGCCCGGCCCGCCGCCCACGCTCGCGTGGACCAGCACTGCGCCGCCCCCGGCGGTCAGCTCGGCGAGGCCCGCCCAGCCGGCGCTCAGGATGGCCGGGACCGCGTCCGCGAGGATCTCCTCGCCGCGCTCCGGGACGGCCGCGACCTGCCCGATCACGGCGGCGTCCGGGAACGCGCCCTGCGGCTCGACGGTCGGCCAGACCCCGACGACCTCCACCCCCGGCACCGAGCCGAGCCCCTCGCTCAGCCGATCGATGCCCCCGCCCGCGGGCCAGGCGACCGTGAAGTCGTCCATCGCCCGGCCGTTGTCGCGCTCCAGCACCGCCATCTGCACGACGTCCGCGCCCGCGGCCCCCAGCGTGCGCGCCACCCGCCCCAGCGACCCGGGACGGTCCGGCAGGCGGATGCGTATCCGCAGCAACATCGCCACCTCCAGTTCCCCTCTGCGGCCCCCAGCCTCCGCGAAGCCCGTTTCCCTCGTGTTACCCAGAAGTGACGACGCGGGAAAACGGCGCCGTGGCCGGTGCTGGAATGGCGGGCACGGGTCAAACTAGAGTCCAGTGAAGGTCACCAGCTGGCCTGCCGCCTCATGCCGCCCACCATTAAGGTAACTGCACGTGTCGAGGGACGGGGAACCCCGAGTAAGCGCGGAATCCGGAGCCGGGCCGGAACCGGAGCCGTCGCCGGAGCCGCGGCCTGGCCCCGGCGCGCCGGGCGACCCGGACGGCGAGGCGTTCCGCGCCGACGTCAGGGACGCCCTCACCGGGCTCGCCGCCCGCCTCGACCGCGAGCACGAGCGCGCCGCGCACCGCGAGGCCGTCATCGACCGGCTGCACGAGGAGAACCAGCGGCTCAGGCGCGGCGAGCTGCAGTCCATGCTGGAGCCGGTCCGCGCCGCGCTGTACCGGCTGCACGACCAGGCGCGCCGCGAGTCGGGCCGGCTCGCCGCGCCGGGCCTCGCCGACCCGCCCGACCCGCGCGGCACCGCGCTGCTGCTGGCGGCCGTCGCCGACGACGTCGCGGACGCGCTGGCCCGGCTCGGCGTCGAGCGGTTCACGGTCGAGCCGGGCGCGCCGTACGACGCGGCGCGGCACCGTCCGGTCGCGGTCACGCCCGTCGACGACCCGCTGCGCGACGGCACCGTCACGGGCGTCGAGTCCGACGGGTTCGAGCAGAGCGGGAAGGTGCTGCGCAAGGCGGCGGTCAGCGTCGGGAGGCTGGACGCCAAGCGCGGCACGTCCGGAACGGAGGCGGAGGCGGGGTCGAACGGAGCCGGGCGCGCCGTCAAGGCCGCCTCAAGTCACCGCCACAGCGCCGGCAACGGCGAGACGATGACACCTGACCCACAAACGCCTGACACGCAAACGCCCGACACGCAGATGACCGATGGGTGAGAGGGACATGGCTGTCTACGGGATCGACCTGGGAACCACGTACTCCTGCATTGCCTCCATCGACGACGTGGGGCGGCCGGCGGTCCTGCGGAACCTGGAGGGCACGGACACCACCCCGTCCGTCGTGTACTTCGAGAGCGGCGAGAACGTCGTCGTCGGCGCCACCGCGAAGGACACCGCGGTCCTGGAGCCCGACAACGTCGTCAGCCTCATCAAGCGGGACATGGGCCGCGACGTGACCCGTCCCATCCACGGGATCGACTTCACGCCGGAGGAGCTGTCGGCGTTCATCCTGCTGAAGCTGGCGACGGACGCGCGCACCACGACCGGCGAGGAGACCCGCGACGTCGTCGTCACCGTCCCGGCGTACTTCGGCGCCGCCGAGCGCGACGCGACGCGCAAGGCGGGCCGGATCGCCGGGCTGAACGTCATCGACATCGTGTCCGAGCCGATCGCCGCCGCGATCACCTACGGCGTCCTCAACCCCGAGCAGGACCGCACCATCCTCGTGTACGACCTCGGCGGCGGGACGTTCGACACCACCGTCATCGCGCTGCGCGGCGGGCACATCGAGGTGGTGTGCACCGACGGCGACCACGAGCTCGGCGGCGCCGACTGGGACGCGCGGCTCGTCGAGCACCTCGCCGAGCGCTTCCGCGCCGAGCACCCCGACGCGGGCGACCCCCTGGACGACAAGCAGACCGAGCAGCAGCTCCGCCGCGACGCCGAGGACGCCAAGAAGGCGCTCACGACCCGCACCGCGCACACCGTCCGCGTCATGCACGGCGGACGGGTCGCGTCGGTCGAGGTGACGCGCGAGAAGCTGGAGGAGCTGACCAAGGACCTCCTCGACCGCACCGTCGAGATCACCGGCCGGACGCTGTCCACCGCCGCCGAGAAGGGCGTGGACGACTACGACGACCTCGTCCTCGTCGGCGGGTCCACGAAGATGCCGGTCGTCGCGGCGCGGCTGGAGACCGAGCTGGGCCTGCCGCCCCGCCTCCAGGACCCCGACCTCGCCGTCGCCAAGGGCGCCGCGCTGTACGCGTTCGAGGAGACGTACCGGCGGTTCGTCCGGGAGGGCGCCGCCGAGCAGGCCGAGGAGATGGCGAGCCGGGCCGGCCTGTCCGCGGAGCAGCAGAAGCAGATCGCCGGACGGCAGATCAAGACGGTCGCGTCGCACGCGTTCGGGATCGTGGTCGTCGACCGGGAGACGGGCGCGGAGAGCGTCGCGCACCTGGTGCACGCCAACGACGAGCTGCCCGCCGCGAAGACCGAGGACTTCTTCACCGTGTACGACGACCAGGCGTCCGCCGACATCCGGGTGATGGAGCAGGCCGGGGTCGTCGAGTCCGGCGACCTGATCGACAACACCGAGATCGCGACCGGGGAGATCCGCGTCCCGCCGGGCAAGAAGGCGGGCTGGCCGATCGGCGTGACGTTCGCGCTCGACTCGTCCGGGCTGCTGAACGTCACGGCCGTGGAGAAGGAGACCGGGGAGCGGCTCGAACTGAAGGTGGACGTCGGCGGCATGTCCGAGGAGGAGGTCGAGCGCTCCCGGAAGGCCCTCTCCAGGGTCCAGGTCAGCTGAGCCGGGAGGCGCCCGTGGCGTTCGACGACGACTACCGGCGGGAGGTGCTGGAGCCCGCGCGGGCGGCGGGCGACCAGCCTCCCGAGGACCTGCGCGTCCGCTACGCCCTCCCCGAACCTCTCACCGGCCCGGTGGTCGCCGCGCGGGTCAAGGAGGTCAGGCAGTGCTGGCGGCGGGCGCGCGGGCAGTTGAAGTACCGCAAGCTGATCGACCGGCTTGAGGCCGAGCACCGCGAGCTGGCGCCGCTGTTCGCCGCCGCCGAGCGCGGCGACCTGCGCCCGCTGGAGGCGCGGCTGCGCGGCGGCGTGGAGCGCACCGAGCGGCGCCGCACCGACGCCCGCGCCCGGCTCGCGGACGCGGCCGGGACGCTGCGGATGGCCACGCCCGCCGAGGTCGAGGGCATCGCCCGCACCGGCGGCGTGACCCGCGCCGAGCTGGAGCGGGCCGCCGCCGACGACGGCATCGAGATCCGCGAGCCCGACGCGCTGCCGTCCGCGTCGCCGTACCCGGCGTACCGGAAGGTGCAGGAGTCCCTGGACGTCCTCGGCCACCGGCACCTCGCCGACTTCGTGTTCGGCGCGCGGCTCACCGGCCGGATCAGGCTGCTGGACGGCTTCGCCGCGCCCGGCGGGAACCTCAGGCTCGACCAGGACGCGGTCGCCGCGGCCGCCGCGGAGTGGGCGCGCCGCAGCCGCGACACCAGCACCACGCACGCCGACACGATCCTCGCCGCGCTGCGCTCCGACGCCCCGCTCTCCGACCTGGTGCTGTACGACGTCGTCGACCGGCTCCGCGAGCGGCTGCGGCAGCGGGCGTCCGAACGGGCCCTGCTCGGGTACGCGACGGACGATCTCGGCATCGACCGGCGCGACGCCCGCCGCATGGTGTTCGCCGTCGTCCGCGAGACGGGCCCGGCGGGCGGCCTCGCCGGACGGCTCCGTGCCCTGCTCGACGCGGGCGAGGTGTTCGCGGCGGCGGAACTGGCGGACGCGGCGAACGTGCCCCGCGAGCCGGGGGCCGAGCCGGCGGAGGAGGAGGTCCTCGCAGCGGAGGCCAGGCACAGGCTCGACACGGCGCTGCGCCTCCGCGAGACCGCCGCCGCCGCCGACGACCCGGACCGCGCCCACCGCCTCCTCGACGACGCGCTCCGGCTCGTCCGCGACCTGCCCGGCGCCGCGGCCCACCGGCACCGGCTGCCGCCGCGTCCCGTCCCTTCGGTCCGGGCGGACATCGACACGGGCGCCGACGCGGGCACCGGCGCGGGGGCCGTGCGGCTCTCGTGGGAGCCGTCGCCGTCCACGGCGGGCGAGATCGAGTACCAGGTCGTCCGGCAGGTGGGGCGGCCGCCGCGCGACGTGCGGGACGGCACCGGCATCGGCGGTGTCCTGGACGAGCGCCCGCCCGTCAACGAGCAGGTGTTCTACGGGGTGTTCGCCACGCGCGGGGACGCCGTCGCCGCGCCGGCGGTGGCGGGCCCGGTGGTCGTGCGGCCCGAGCCGGGCCAGGTCGAGCTGCTCGCCGGGGACGGCCAGGTCACCGGACGGTGGCGGTGCCCGGCGGAGGCGGCGCGGGTCGTCGTCGTCCGGGAGGGCGGGAACGTGACGGCGGGGCGCGACGGGTTCCGCGAACGCGTGCCCAACGGCCGCACGCACCACTACCGGATCGCCGCCGTCTACCTCGACCCGTCCGGCCGGGAGGTCGTGACGGACGGGGTGCGCGCGTCGGTCACGCCGAGCGCGGCGCCCGAGCCGGTGTACGACCTGGCCGCCGAGACCGACCCGTCCGACCCGTCGCTGGTCACGGTCCGGTTCGACCCGCCGGGGAACGGGACCGTGGAACTGGTGCTGTCGGACGGGCCGCCGCCGTGGCCGCGCAGCGCGCTCGTCCCGCTGGAGGAGGTCAGGCGGGAGACGCGGCGGCTGGCGTGCACGCCGGTGCCGGGCGGGCTCGCGGTGCGGCCGGGCGCGAGCGGATGGCTGCTCGCGGTGTCGGTCGCGGAGGGCGGCGCCGCGATCGGCGCGTACCACCGGCACGTGAACCTGCCGCCGCCGCGCCGCCTCGTCGCCGAGCGGCGCGGCGACCACGTGCACGTCGGGTTCGACTGGCCGCCGGACGTCGCCGAGATCGACCTCGTCTACCGGATCGGCCGGGACGCCCTGCAGATCGCCGACCCGCCGGCGGCGGAGGTCGTGACCCGCGCCGCCTACGACACGCAGGGCGGCATCCGGCTGCCCGTCCCCGAGGACGAGCCCGTCGAGCTGTCGGTCGCCGCGGCCGGGACCGTCGGCGGGTCCCGGGTGACGGGGCAGCCGGTGACGGCCCTGGTCGCGGCCCGCGCGATCGTCCGGTACGACGTGCTGCGGTCGGGCCCGCCGTGGCGGCGGTACCTGACGATCCGGCTGACGTCGTCGCGCCCGCTGCGGGTGGCGCGGCTGGCGCTGGTGCTGCGCGCCGGGCGGGTCATGCCGCACCGCGCCGCCGACGGCGAGACGCTCGGCGCGTGGGAGCAGGTGCCGGTGCCCGGGGAGCTGTCCCTCGCCGCGCCGGACGCGTCCGGGCCGTACTGGCTGCGCTGCTTCGCCGACGACGACGTCGTCGAGCTGAGCGATCCGCCCGTCCGCCGGCTCCAGGTCACCCGATGACCAGGCCGCTCGCCCGCGTGGGCATCCCCGGGGTGCCGTCCAGGCAGCGCACTCCCAGGAACGGCGTGACGTGCCCGTACTGCTTCGAGTCGGTCGCGCCGCACCGGATCCTGTTCCGGTGCCGCGGGCAGGCGGGGCGGCGGCAGGGCTGCGCGCCCGTCCTGGACGAGGCGCTCGCCGCCTACACGGGGTCGACGGCGGGCGCGTCGCTGCCTCCCGTCTTCACGTCCGGGGGCAAGGGGTCCGGGCGCAAGGGCCGCGCCGAATGCCCCGGGTGCGGCCTCGCGACCGGCAACCGGGCCTGCCCGGAGTGCCACAACCCGCTGCCGTCCGCGTACTGCGACTCGCCGGGCCGGATCGTCGCGCTGGTCGGCGCGAAGAACGCGGGCAAGAGCACGTACATCGCCGTGCTGCTGCACGAGCTGATGAACCGGGTCGGGACGGAGCTGGACGCGTCGCTGGTCGCCTGCGACGACCGCACGATCGAGCGGTACAAGCGCGACTTCGCGCGTCCGCTGCTGGAGGAACGGCGGCTGCTGCCGACGACGGCCAGCGCCGCGACCGGCCCCCGCGAACCGCTGGTGTACCTGCTCACGCGCACTCGCCGGGGGCGTTTCGCGCGCCCCCGCAACGACTCGCTCGCGCTCGTGCTGTTCGATACCGCGGGCGAGGACCTGCGCAGCCGCGAGGTCACCGACCTGCACCTGCGGTACCTGGAGGCGGCGGACGCGATCGTCTTCCTCGTCGACCCGCTGGAGCTGCCCGGCGCCCGGACGGGCGTGCGCGACGCGGTGCCCGCGCCGCACGGGGCCGGGGACGATCCCGACAGCGAACCGCTGAACATCATCGCGCGCGTCACCGACACGCTGCGGCAGCGGCACGGGACCCGTCCGGGCGAGCCGCTGCCCGTGCCGGTCGCGGTCGCGCTCACCAAGATCGACGTGCTGCGGCCCGGGCTGCTGCGGCAGTCGGCGCTGCACCGCTCAAGGTCGGGGTCGGGCGTCCTGGACCTGGACGACAGGGACGCGGTGAACGAGCAGGTCAGGGCACTGTTGCACGACTGGCAGGCCGGGCAGCTCGACACCTACCTCGGGCAGCAGTACGCCGACCACGCGCTGTTCGGGCTGTCGGCGCTCGGCGGCGTCCCCGAGCGGGACCGGGTCGGGGCGGGCGGGGTCCGTCCGTACCGGGCGGAGGATCCGCTGCTGTGGCTGCTGTACCGGTTCGGGATGCTCGACGGCGTCCGTCCTGGAGGGCCGTAGCGGTGGCCTGGCAGCTGCACTACACGTCCGCGCGGCGCGGGCCGACCGGCCGGGCCGGGTTCCAGTTCACGGCCGAGACGCCAGGACTGCCGGACGGGGTCCGGGCGGGCGTGACGCCGTACCTGTCGTACCGTCCGCCGCCCGACGCGCCGCTGTCGCCGGACGAGTCCGAGCTGGGCGGGTTCCCCGTGTCGCTGCTGTACGACCGGGTGGACGGCCGGCCGCTGCTGCTGCGCTGCCGCTACCTCGGCCGCGACTACTCGGGCCGCTACGGCAATTTCTTCGCGCACGCCGTCGTCGCCGAGCCGGACGAGCTGGAGGGCCTGCGTCCGGCCGAGCTGTGGCACGCCCCGCACTGGGCGCACGATCCCGCGCCGGAGAGCGTCCTCGCTCCGCTGGACGAGCTGACCCCCGGCACGGCGCTCGACCCGGACGCGCTCGCCGCGTGGCTCGCGGCGTCGGGCCCCGGCGACCCGTACGCGCTGCTCGGCCATCTCGTCGACGCCGTCGCGGACGTCCTGGGCCGGGGCCACGGCCGCGTCGTGCTGGTCGCCGACGACGTGGAGCTGATCGCGCGGTGGATCGCGGTCGTGTCGTACTCGCTGCCGGTCGCGGCGGCGGCGCGGCTGTCGTTCGTCACCTACACCGCCGACCCGGACGGCGCCGCGCAGCGCCTGGTCGGCACGACGCCCGCGATCTGGGCGGGCGCGCAGCACCACGCGTCGCACGCGTCCGCGTTCGACCTCCGTAACGGCACCCCGTCCGGCCTTGCGAGCCGGTTCGCGCGGACGGTCGCGGGCTGCTGGCGCGACGCCGACTTCGGCGGCCTGGACGCGCTCGGCGAGCTGGCCCCGCTGAACGACCCCGAGCAGGAGGGCGCCGCCGCGCTGCTGGCCCTGTGCCGGGGCGACGCGACCGTCACGGCGGACGAGGAGGCCGCGGCGGCGGAGCTGATGTCGCGGCGCGGAGCGAAGATCCCGGAGTGGGTGTGGCGCGATCTGGTGCCCGGGGTGCCGTCCATGGGGCTGGACCTGGCGCTCGCCGTCCACGAGCGGGCGCGGGCGGCGGGCGCGGTCGAGGTCGCGCGGCAGTGCTCGCTCCGCGTCACCGACCGGGTCCTGGCCGCGCTGGCGGAGGCGTCCGGCCTGGCCGCGGTGGTGGCGGCGGCCGGGGTGGCCGAGCGGGCCGGGGTGCCCCTCGACCCGGCGGACGTCGCGGCCTCGGCGGCGCGCTGCGCCCGGCACGGCGCCGGCGACCTGGGCGAGGCGCTCGCCGGCTGTCCCGCCGCGCTCCGCGACGCCCTGCTGGACGGCGTGATCTCCGGCCTCGCGGACGCCGGCGAGCGGGAACGGGCGGCGGCCCTCACGCCCGGGACCTGCGACCTCCTCTACGCGCACACCGAGCGGCTGCGCGCCGCGCCCGCCGTCGCGTGCCCGGTGCTGGCGTCGGTCGGGCGGCGGAGCCCCGGACGCAGGATCGCCGTCACCGGCGAGCTGCTCCGGCTGGACGGCGACGACCTCGACGGCGGCGAACTCGACGCGACCCTCCGCGAGGTCTGGGACACGCCACCGTCCGCGACCGAATGCGCCGGCCTGCTGGACGCGCACGGGAAGGCCATGGCGGACCGTCCCGCGCTGGCCGGGCTGCCGTCCCGGACGTTCACCAGGCTCGCGTTCCCCGGCGGCGACCGGCTCTCCGACCCGGAGGCGCTGCGGCTCGCGGACCGGGTCCGCGCGCTCATGCCGGACGGCCGGGCGGGGCGGGACGCGGCCCTCGTCCAGGCGTACGCGAAGGCGATCACCGCGGGGCCGTCCCGTGCCGCGAAGGCCCTGGACGGCATCGCGGCCGCGGAGGGCGCCACCTCGCAGCTCGCCGGGGAGGCGTTCGTCGGGGCCGCGCGGCGGCTGGCCCGGCGCCCGCCGGCGTTCCGGGCGGAGCTGCTGGCCGGGCTGTCCGGCGCCGCCCGCGCCCGGCTCGGCGCGCAGTGGACCGCCGAGCTGCCCGCGCGCGCCCGCGCCGGCCGCGCCCCGCTGCGCGGCGCCGAGATCGAGCAGCGCAACGAGCTCGTCGAGGTCGTCCTGCGGCTGAAGGCGGGCGGACGCGCCGAACCGGCCCTGGAGGCGTGGGCGCGGGCCGCCGCCGGACGGTGGCTCGCCGCCAAGCAGCTCGACTCCCACCTGGCGCGCAGCCCCGAGCTCCGGGCGGCGCTGCGGGACCTCCTCGCGGAGCCGGACCCGGCCCCCAAGGGGTCCGCCCGCAAGGGGAGGTGAGCCCGTGCATCCCATCATCGTGCTGCTGCTGATCGCCGTGTGGGGCGCCGCGATGTGGCTCGGGTTCATGTACGTGTTCCCGGTGCTGTTCGCCGGGACGCTGGTCGTCGCCGGGGTGGCCGCGCTCGGCCTGTACTACCTGCACGCGTGCCGGACGCTCGCGCCGTCCACCCTCGAAGGGCCGTCACCGGTCGCGGAACCGAAGATCTCCTACCGCCACTACCTGCTGGGCCAGGTGTGGCGCGACTGGTGGACGATCAGCCGGACCGTCGTCCCGCAGGTGTACCGCACGGCCAGGGGCATCATCGTCCAGCTGACGCGGGTGCTGCTCGGCGGGTTCTGGGGGTTCTTCGTGTTCCCCATCTGGCTGGCGCTGTGCACGGGCATCGTCGCCGCGGCCGTTCCCGCGTCGGGGTTCGTGCTGGCGCTGACCGTCCTGTACGGGGTCGTCGCCGCGTTCGGGCTCGCGGTCTGGCTGGTGTGCGTGCTCGTCCTCGCCGCCGTGGAGCGCGTGTTCATGGCGTACGGGCGGATCCTGCAGACCTGCCCGCACCCGTTCTGCTACGAGCGGATCGGCCTGCCTGAGTACGAATGCCCGGGATGCGGCGCCCGGCACCGGCATCTCGCGCCCGGGTCGGGCGGCGCGTTCCGGCACGTGTGCCGCTGCGGGGCGCGGCTGCCCACGACCGTCCCGCTCGGACGGTTCCGGCTGGCCGCGTACTGCCCGCACTGCGGCGGACGGCTGCCCGAGCGGATCGGACGCGTCCGCGTGGAACCCCTGCCGTTCGTCGGGGGCCCGGCCGCCGGGAAGACGACGTTCATGGTCCTCGGGATCCGGGCCCTGCACGCGCACGCGCGCGCGGTGCACGGACGGCTCGCGTTCGTCGAGCAGCGGCACGCGCAGGCGTACGCGGGCGCGATCCACGAGTTCCAGCGCGGCGGACGTCTCGCCAAGACCGGCCCGGAGCTGCCCCTGGCGACCATGGTGGACATCGACCTGCCCGGACGCGCACGCCGCATCCTCTACCTGTTCGACCCGGCGGGCGAGCACTACACCGGCGCCACAGAGGTCGAATCGCTGCGCTACCTGGACCACAGCGAGGCGCTGCTGTTCGTCGTCGACCCGTTCGCCCTGCCCCAGCTGCGCAGGTCCCTGACCGGAGAAGAGAGGGCGTTCGCCGACGAGGCCGCCGCGTCGTCGGAGGAGGACCCCGCCGACACCTTGCAGCGGGTGCTGAACGAGCTGCGCTCGCGTCCCGACCAGGGGCACCAGAAACGCGTCGCCGTCATCGTCACCAAGACCGACCTGCTGGCCCGCACGGAGATCGGCCGCTGCCTCGCCGGGGACGCCGACCTGCGCGAATGGCTCGGACGGGTCGGGCTCGGCAACACCGTCCGGACGCTCGACCAGGTCGCCGGGCAGGTGCGGTACTTCGCGTCCGGCCTCGCGACCGAGCCCGCGGACGTCGCCGACCTGCTGGGCTGGGTGACGGGGCTGGCCGCCTCGTCCAACGGCGACCACCCGCCCGCTGGCGCCCTGCCCTCCGGCCGGCAGCCCCCGGACGAGGAGCCGTCCGACACTGCGCCCGAGCTTCCCGGGACGGCCCCGCTGCGCGCCCCGTGGCCGGTGCGCGGGCGCGGCTCGACCCGCGTGCCGGTGGGGTACACGGTCGGGCGCTGGGCGGTCCTGTCCGGCCTGTCCGTCCTGACCGTGGGAACGGTGACGGGCGCGGTCGTGGCCGCCGCCGAACGCTTCCCCTTCTAGCCCAGGGGGGCGACCCCCTGGAACCCCCGTCACCGGCCGGTGAACCGTTTCCCGAGCCGCTGGCGCGTCTCGTGAAACGGCCCCCCGGCCGGCGGGTCGTGCGGCCTCCGGCGCTGGGCGCCTCCGGCCGCACGACCCGTGGCCCCGGCTGAGCTCTGGTCCAAGGATCGGGATCTGGCGCGTCCAAGAAGGTGTGACGAAGGCCACTTCCTGACGTGGAAGATAACGGTCCGTCATTTGCTTGAACGTCTCGGACGTCCAGATCAGGGCGGCCCCCGCCTGCATCCCCCACGGACGGAGACCCCCATGACGGAGACGGCCGCGTCGGCAGCCGAGACCTCGCGGCCCCGTCCGGCGGACCGCCGGCTCCGGCTGATCATGGTGCTCGGCGCGCTGACGGCCCTCGCGCCCCTGTCGATCGACATGTACCTGCCCGCGCTGCCCACGCTCACCGAGGACCTGTCGACGGGCGCGATGCAGACCCAGCTCACGCTGACGGCGTGCATCGTCGGGCTCGCCGTGGGGCAGGCCGTCGCGGGGCCGCTGAGCGACGCGTTCGGACGCCGCCGCCCGCTGCTGATCGGGCTCGCCGCGTACGCCGTCGCGTCGCTGCTGTGCGCGGCCGCGCCGACCGTGGAGACGCTCATCGCGCTGCGGCTGGTGCAGGGCGCGGCCGGCGCCGCCGGGATCGTCATCGCGCGCGCGATCGTCCAGGACCTCTACGACGGCGTCGCCGCCGCCAAGTTCTTCGCGCTGCTGATGCTGGTCAACGGGCTGGCGCCGATCCTCGCGCCCGTGTTCGGCGGGCAGCTGCTGCGGCTCATGCCGTGGCCGGGCGTGTTCGCCGTCCTCGCCGGGATCGGGGTGGCGCTGTTCCTCGGCTCGCTGCTCGGGCTCAAGGAGACGCTGCCGCCCGAGGCCCGCGAGACGGGCGGGCTGCGGGCCACCGCGACGACGTTCCGCGCGCTCGCCGCGGACCGGTCGTTCGTCGGGTACGCGCTGGCGAGCGGCCTGGCGTTCGCCGCGCTGTTCACCTACATCTCCGGGTCGCCGTTCGTGCTGCAGGACATCTACGACCTGTCGCCGCAGGAGTTCAGCGCCGTCTTCGCCCTGAACTCCGTCGGGATCGTGGCCGCCGGGCAGGTCAGCGGCATGCTCGCCGGACGGGTCGCGCTGCGCCGGCTGCTCGCCGCCGGGCTCGCCCTCGTCGCCGCCGGCGGGGCCGGGCTGCTGGCGGCGGTGCTCGCCGGCGGCCTCCCCTGGGTGCTGGCCGCGCTGTTCCTGGTCGCCTGCGGGGAGGGCCTCATCGGGCCGAACGCGACCGCGCTGGCGCTGTCGGGACGCCCGCCGCGGGTGGCCGGGAGCGCCTCGGCGCTGCTCGGCGTGACGCAGTTCGCGCTGGGCGGGGCCGCCGCGCCGCTGGCCGGGCTCGCCGGGCCGGACACCGCCGTCCCGATGGCCGCGTCGATCGCGGCGCTGGGGCTGCTGGCGGCGGCCGTCACCGCGGCGATGACCCGGCCGCCCGCCGCCGCCTGACCCCCTGCCGCCCGTCCGTCGCCCCGCGCCCGCCCGCCGCACTCGCCCCGCCACCCCCGACTAATCCCCAAGAATCGGGAATTATTGGAGGAACTTCTCGGAGACCCGAAGACCGGAGCGAAGCGAGGATCTTCGGGCCGACTCCGCGGGGGTCTGGGGGTTGTCCCCCAGAAAGGCAGGGCCCGAAGACCGGAGCGAAGCGAGGATCCTCGGGCCTCCTCCCAGGGGGTCTGGGGGGCGCCCCCCAGAAAGGCAGGGCCGAGGTGAGCGAGGACAGCGTGCGACGCGGCGCCCGTACCGCGATCCCGATACTCCTGGTCGCGCTGCTGTCCCTGCTCGCCCCCGGCTGCCGCCTGATGGACGGCGAGGATGCGGGCGACGTGCCGCCGCCCGTCACCGAGACCGCCACCAAGCACGCCAAGCCCAGCGGACGCAAGCCCGGCGTCGTCAACATCGAGACCGAGCAGTCGCTGAACGGCACCCGCGCCGCCGGGACGGGCATCGTGCTCGACACGTCCGGCCTCGTCCTGACCAACAACCACGTGATCCAGGGCGCCACCAGGATCAAGGGCACCGACACCGACAACCGCCGCACCTACACCGCGCAGGTCGTCGGGTACGACCGCGCGGGGGACGTCGCGGTGATCAGGCTGACCGGCGCGTTCGGGCTCAAGGCGGCCGTGTTCGCGTCCGCGGCCGGGGTGGCGGTCGGCGACCCGGTCACCGCGGTCGGGAACGCGGGCGGCAAGGGCGGCGCGCCCACCGTCGTCACCGGCAGGGTCACCGCGCTGGAGCAGTCCGTCACCGCCCGTGACGACACCAACGGCACGTCCGAGCGGCTGAGCGGCCTGATCGAGACCAGCGCCCCGATCAAGCCGGGCGACTCGGGCGGGCCGCTGCTGAACACCTCGGGCAAGGTCATCGGCATCAACACCGCCGCGTCCGCCGGGCTCGCGATGGACGGGTCCAAGCCGACGAAGAACCATCGCGGGTACGCCATCCCGTCCGACACGGCGCTGGGCGTCGCCCGGCAGATCCAGCGCGGCGAGCCGTCGTCCACCGTGCACATCGGCCCGACGGCCATGCTCGGCGTCAAGGTCCGCGCCGGCGGCGGCTCGCCGGGCGTGATCGTCGCCGAGGTCGTGCCCGGCTCCCCCGCCGCGACCGCCGGCGTCCCGGTCGGCGCCGCGATCGTCAGCCTCGGCGGCCAGGCCGTCGACTCCCCCGGCACGCTGACCGGGCTTGTCCTCGCGCGCCGTCCGGGCGAGGTCGTCCGCCTGGAGTGGACCACCGCCCAGGGCGTCCTCATGGCCGCCGAGATCCGCCTGACGGAGGGCCCTCCCCAATGACCGCCGCCCGTCCACGTGCGACAGTGGGGGCGACCAGCCGAGCAGGAGGATGTCTGAGATGAGCCGCAAGGCGCCCGCCGACGATTTCGACGACGCGGGCCTCGGCGTTTCGCAGCCGAAGGAGTGGGCGGCGGGCGTGCCCGGGATCACGGCCGCGCTGCGCCAGTCGTACGAGCAGATGGGCGTGCGGCGCACCGCGCTGACGCTGATGCGCGTCAACCAGAAGCAGGGGTTCGACTGCCCGGGCTGCGCGTGGCCGGAGGGCGACCACCGGCACCTCGCCGAGTTCTGCGAGAACGGGGCGAAGGCCGTCGCGGAGGAGGCCACGACCCGGCGGATCACCCGCGAGTTCTTCGCCCGGCACAGCGTGTCGGAGCTGGCGGAGCGGTCCGACCACTGGCTCGGCCAGCAGGGGCGGCTGACCGAGCCGATGCTGAAGCGCGCCGGGTCCGAGCACTACGAGCCCGTGCCGTGGGACGAGGCGTTCCGGCTGCTGGCGGCCGAGCTGACCGCCCTCGATTCGCCGGACGAGGCCGTCTTCTACACCTCCGGGCGGACGAGCAACGAGGCCGCGTTCGCCTACCAGCTGTTCGCCCGCGCCTTCGGCACCAACAACCTCCCCGACTGCAGCAACATGTGCCACGAGTCGTCCGGGTCGGCGCTGAGCGAGACGATCGGCGTCGGCAAGGGCTCGGTGCTGCTGGACGACCTCCACCAGGCCGATCTGATCTTCGTCGTCGGCCAGAACCCCGGCACGAACCACCCGCGGATGCTGTCCGCGCTGGAACGGGCCAAGCAGGAGGGCGCCCGGATCGTCGCGGTGAACCCGCTGCCCGAGGCGGGGCTGATGCGGTTCAAGAACCCGCAGCGCAGGTCCGGCCTGGCGGGGCGGGGCACGGCGCTCGCCGACCGGTTCCTGCAGATCCGGCTGAACGGCGACCTGGCGCTGTTCCAGGCCCTCAACCGGATGCTCCTCGAATCGGACGCGCCCGATGCCGTCGACCGCGACTTCCTCGCCGCGCACACCCACGGGTTCGAGGAGTTCGAGAAGCACGTCCTCGGCCTGGACTGGGACGACGTCCTGGACGCGACCGGCCTGACCCGCGACGAGATCGCGGCGGCGCTCGGCGACGTCCTCGCCGCGAAGAAGATCATCGTGTGCTGGGCGATGGGCCTGACGCAGCACCGCAACTCCGTCCCGACGATTCGCGAGATCGTCAACTTCCTGCTGCTGCGCGGCAACATCGGGCGTCCCGGCGCGGGCGTCTGCCCGGTGCGCGGCCACTCCAACGTCCAGGGCGACCGGACGATGGGCATCTGGGAGAAGCCGAAGCCGGAGTTCCTGGACGCGCTCGCCGCCGAGTTCGGGTTCGAGCCGCCGCGCGAGCACGGCGTCGACACCGTGGACGCGATCCGCGCCATGCGGGACGGCCGCGCGAAGGTGTTCCTCGGGATGGGCGGCAACTTCGTCCGCGCGACGCCCGACTCCGCCGTGACCGAGGCGGCGCTGCGCTCCTGCCGGCTGACCGCGCAGGTGTCGACCAAGCTCAACCGCTCGCACGCGGTGGCGGGCGAGGCGGCGCTGATCCTGCCGACGCTGGGCCGCACCGAACGGGACGTCCAGAAGTCGGGGCCGCAGTTCGTCTCCGTCGAGGACTCGATGGGCATGGTGCACGCGTCCCGGGGCCGCCTCGCCCCGGCGTCCCCGCACCTGCTGTCGGAGGTGTCGATCGTCTGCCGCCTCGCGACGGCGGCCCTGCCCGGCCCGGACATCGGCTGGGACGCGATGGAGCGCGACTACGACGTCGTCCGCGACCGCATCTCGCGGGTCGTCCCCGGCTTCGGCGACTTCAACGCCCGCGTCCGGGAGCCCGGCGGGTTCACGCTCCCGCACGCGCCGCGCGACGAGCGCAGGTTCCCGACCGCGACCGGCAAGGCCAACCTGACGGTGAACGAGCTGGACGTCCTGCGGATCCCGGACGGGCGGCTGCTGCTGCAGACCGTCCGGAGCCACGACCAGTACAACACCACGATCTACGGCCTGGACGACCGCTACCGCGGCATCAAGGCCGGGCGCCGCGTCGTGTTCGTCAACCCGTCCGACCTGACCGCCCTCGGCCTGGACGACGGCGCCGTGGTCGACCTGGTCTCCGAGTGGTCCGACGGCGTGGAGCGGCGGGCGCCGTCGTTCCGGGTCGTGTCCTACCCGACGGCGCGGGGCTGCGCGGCGGCGTACTTCCCGGAGACGAACGTCCTCGTCCCGCTCGACAGCACCGCCGACGTCAGCAACACGCCGACGTCCAAGTCGATCATCGTCCGGCTGGAGCGCCCAGACCCCGCGGGCTAGGCTCTGGGCATGACGAACCTCCCCGAGCCCGCCGGGACCCCCGGCCCGCCGGAGATGCGCGCCGGCGACGCGGACCGCGAGCGCGTCGCGCAGGTGCTGCGCGAGGCGGCCGGCGACGGGCGGCTGACGCTGGCGGAGCTCGACGAGCGGCTCGACGCGGTGTACGCGGCCAAGACCTACGGGGAGCTGGAGCCGATCACCCGCGACCTGCCGGCGCCCGGCACGGCGATGCCCCCGGCCCCGGCGGCCGGGGCGTCCGGGCCCGACTGGAGCCCGGTGCAGGGCGCGCCGACGTGGAAGACCGGGGTCGGCATCATGAGCGGGTTCACCCGGGCGGGCGTGTGGAACGTCCCCCGGAGGTTCCGGGCGTTCGCGTTCTGGGGCGGCGGCAAGATCGACCTGCGCGAGGCGCGGTTCGACGAGCCGGTGACCACGATCCGCGCGCTCGCGATCATGGGCGGGTTCGAGGTCATCGTCCCGGACGACATCACCGTGCACGTCAAGGGGCTCGGGATCATGGGCGGGTTCGACAACCGCGCCAGCGGGCCCGGCGCGCCCGGCTCGCCGACGGTCGTCGTCAAAGGCCTGGCGTTCTGGGGCGGCGTCGGCGTGAAGCGCCGCAGGTCGAGCAGGCAGAAGCGGCGCGAGAAGGAGCTGAAGCGCCCCAAGGGCGACTGACGCCCGGAGCTCCGGAGGCTAGGGGGCCGCGCCGGCGATGCGGTCGAGCCATTCGCCGAGCATCGCCGTCTCCGCCGCGGTCAGCCCCGGCGGGGGTTCGGCGCGCAGCGCGGCGCGCAGGGCCACGGCGCGGGCGGCGGCGGCCGAGGGCGTCCCGTCCTCCGGCTCGCCGGACGGGACGGTGACCGCGGCGAGGACCGCCTCCCGCGTCCGGGCCGACAGCTCGCCGTCGCCCTCGCCGGCGATCAGCGCCAGCGTGACCCCGGCCCCGGCGGCGTGGATCATCGCGGCGGCGGTGTCGACGGGGACGCGGAGCCGTCCGGCGCGGGCGACGGCGCCGACCAGCCCGAGCAGGATGTCGTGCGCCTCCTTCACGACGGGCGGCTGGCGGGACGCCCCGTACATCAGCGTGTAGAACGCGGGGTTCGTCCGGCCGTACCCGACGTGCAGGTCCCAGCCGTGCCGCAGGTCGTCGACCGGGTCGCCCGTGCTCTCCTGCGCGCGCTTGCTCGCGAGGTACTCCTCGAACCCGTACGCGGCGACGGCGTCGAACAGTCCCTGCTTGTCGCCGAAGTAGTGGTAGAGCGTCGGCGCGCCGACCCCGGCGGCGGTGCAGACGGCGCGCGTCGAGACGGGTTCGCCGCCCGCCTCGTTGAGCAGCCGCGCGGCCGCGCGGACGATCCGCTCCCGCGTTCCGGGGTCCTTCTGAGCAGTCACAACATCGATGTTACAGAGATCGGCCGAGCGCTGCTTGCGGTCGCAGAAATCATCGCTATAGTTAGATCTATATCAACGCTATGAGAGATGGGGGGACGCAACCATGCGCAGCGCCGTTCTTTCCGCACCGGGCAAGCCGCTGGACGTCGTCGAGCGCGCGGTGCCCGAACCGGGGCCGGGCGAGATCCTGGTGAAGGTCACCGCGTGCGGGATGTGCTTCTCCGAGATCAACCACTGGCGGGGCCACTACCCGTTCGGGACGTTCCCGACCGTCCCCGGGCACGAGATCAGCGGCGTCGTCGCCGCGCTCGGCCAGGGCGTCGACTGGCCGGAGGCCGGCACCCCGGTCGGCGCGTCCTGGGTGCACGCGTCCTGCGGGCGCTGCGACCAGTGCGCGCGCGGCGACCAGATCCTCTGCACCGGAGCGCCCCGGCAGGCGACGGGCGTCAACCGCGACGGCGGCTACACCGAGTACTTCGTGGGCCGCGCCGGTTTCGTCACCCCCCTGCCGGACGGCTTCGACCCGGTCGCGGGCGCCCCGCTGATGTGCGCCGGGATCACCGCGTTCACCGGCCTCCGGCGGGCCGGCGCCACGGCCGGATCGAAGGTCGCCGTGGTCGGCACCGGCGGCGTGGGGACGCTGGCCGTCCGGTTCGCCGCCGCGATGGGCGCCCGGGTCGCCGTCGTGTCCCGGACGCGCCGCGCCGAGCGGCGGTCCCTGGACGCCGGCGCCGAACTGTTCGTCGCGACCGCCGACCAGGACCCGGCCGAGGCGCTGCGGGCCTGGGGCGGCGCGGACCTGGTGATGAACACCGCGCCCAGCACCGGGACCGGGCTGGCGGCCTTCGACGGGCTGCGTCCCGACGGCACGCTGCTCTACATCGGCTTCGACGCCGGGAACGTCACCCTGCCCCCGATCGGGCTCGTCCTGGACCGGAGGCGGGTGATGGGCGTGCCGTCCGGCTCCCCGCACGACCTGCGGGACACGCTCGGCTTCGCCGTCGCGCACGGGATCGTCCCGGAGGTCACGCCCGTCACGCTGGACGACGCGCCCCGCGTCCTCACCGAGATGGACGAGGGCAGGCACCAGGGCCGCGCCGTCATCGCGTTCGGGTGAACCGCTTCCAGGGCCGCGCCTTCTCGTAGGCGGCGCAGGCGGCCATGACCAGGGCGTCGGCGTGGCGGGCGCCGACGACCTGGAGGCCGATCGGCAGGCCACCGGACGTGAACCCGCACGGCAGGCTCGCGGCGGGCTGCTGCGTCATGTTGAACGGGTAGGTGAACGGGGTCCAGCTCGTCCAGCGGCGGGCCGCCGACCCGGGCGGGACCTCGACGCCCGCCTCGAACGCGGCGATCGGCATCGTCGGGGTGAGCAGCAGGTCGTACCGCTCGTGGAACAGGCCCATGAGGCGCCCCAGGTCCATGCGGCGGGCCGTCGCGGTCAGGTACTCGACGGCCGAGTACCGCGCGCCCTGCCCGCAGATCTCCCGCAGCCCGGGGTCGAGCCGCGCGCGGGCCTCGGGCGACAGCCTCTCCACGACCTTGGCGGCGCCCGCGAACCACAGGACCTCGAACTCCTCGACCGGGTCGGCGAAGCCGGGATCGGCCTGCTCGACCTTGGCGCCGAGCTCGGTGAACGCCTCGGCGGCGGCCGCGACGGACGCCGCGATCTCCGGATCGACCTCCGCGAACCCGAGGTCGGGGCTGAACGCGATGCGCAGGCCGGTCAGGTCGTCCGGGCCGACGTCGGCGAACGTCACGTCCGGCGGGGGCAGCGCCGACCAGTCGCGGCCGTCGGCGCCGCAGACCGCGTCGAGCAGCAGCGCCGCGTCCGCGACCGTGTTGGTCATCGGGCCGGTGTGCGCGAGCGTCCCGAACGCGCTCGCCGGGTAGTGCGGGATGCGGCCGTAGGTCGGCTTGATGGTGAAGGTGCCGGTGAACGCGGCGGGGATGCGGACCGAGCCGCCGCCGTCCGTGCCGAGCGCGAGCGGGGCCATGCCCGCCGCGACGGCCGCCGCCGCGCCGCCGGACGACCCGCCGGGCGTGCGGGACGGGTCCCACGGGTTGCGGGTGACGCCGTCGACCGGGTTGTCGGTCACGCCCTTCCACGCGAACTCCGGCGTGGTCGTCTTGCCGACGAACACCGCGCCCTGCTCGCGGAGGCGGGCGACGGCCGGGGAGTCCTCGTCCCACGGGCCCGACGGGTCGGCGGTCGCGGAGCCGCGCAGGGTCGGCCAGCCGCGGGTGAGCAGGATGTCCTTGATCGAGACGGGCACGCCGTCCAGCGGGCCGAGCGTCGCGCCGCGCGCCCGGCGGTCCGCCGCGGCGCGGGCCATGTCGAGCGTGGTCTCCTCGTCGACGAGGCAGAACGCGTTGAGCTCGCGGTCGTCCCGCGCGATGCGGGCGAGGACGGCCTCGGCGGCCTCCACCGGCGAGAGCGTCCCGGCCCCGTACGCGTCGAGCAGTTCGGTCGCGGTCAGGTCGGCCGCGTCGGTCATGGCTACCCCCTCTGGAACGCGCCGGCGTGCGCGCCGGCCTGGGAGCCGACGTAGCCGAGCCGCTTGTCCACGACGTTGCGCAGCGGACGGCCGGACACGTAGCGGCCGAGGTTGTCGGCGAACAGCCGGACCAGCTCGTCCCGCCAGCCGGCCACGTCGCCCGACATGTGCGGGGAGACGATCACGTTCGGCATGTCCCACAGCGGCGACGAGGACGGGAGCGGCTCGTCCTCGAACACGTCGAGCGCCGCGCCCGCGATGCGGCCGTCGAGCAGCGCCTTGACGAGGTCGGCCTCGGCCACCAGCGCGCCGCGCCCCACGTTGACGAGCCGCGCGGACGGGCGCATCCGGTCCAGCGCCGCGGTGTCGATCATGCCGCGGGTCTGCGGGGTGAGCGGCGCCGCCAGGATCACGTAGTCGGCGGTGGTGAGCAGCTCGTCCAGCCGGTCCACCGGGCGGACGGCGCCGAAGTCGGGATCGGCGTCGCGGGCGGTGCGGCCCGCGCCGGAGACGGCCAGTCCCGCGGCCGACAGGCGGCGGGCGATCGCCCGGCCGATCGGGCCGGTGCCGACGACCAGCGCGCGGGCGCCGGTGATCCCCTCGGTCTCGCGGTGCCGCCAGCGCCGCTCCCCCTGGAGCCGGACGGTCGTGTGCAGATCTTTCGCGAACGCGAGCACCAGCCCGAGCACGTATTCCGCTATCGGCTCGTCGAAGACCCCGCGCGAGTTGGTGACGACGGCGTCGCCCTCGACCAGGCCGGGGAACAGCAGCCGGTCGACCCCGGCGCTCGCGATGTGCACCCAGCCCGGCCCGCCGCCGGACGGCCACGCATCGGCCAGGGCGTCGGACAGGAAGTCCCACATGAAAAGGACGTCCGCGCCGGGAAGGGCGTCCGCGAGCTCCGGCTCGCGCACGTACCGGACGCGTCCGAGGCGCTCCACGGCGGCCATACCGGGCGGCGGGACGTCCCCCGTCAGCACCACCACGTCGGGCGGCCCGCCGGGTGCGGGCGGAACATGCTCCATCGGCGCCACTTCCAGGTGTGCGGATTCTTGCGCGTGCGGATTTTTACACGAAGGCATCTTGGGGAGGCATTGACACGCTAGGAACCGTTCGTAGGATTGTCAACAATCAGCGTGGTGCACCGCGTCCCCGGTCACCGCACTGAGACGTGTGCTGCAAGACCGTCGCAACCCGCTGCCCACGCAAGGCCAGGACGGATCCCAGAGCGCTCTAACAGCTCCTCCTGGAGCCAAACACGGAGAGTCCTTTCGGGTGGCGACGCCTTCGCCCACCCCTGTGCACGGGGAGGTCCAGCATGCCCAAGCTCATGACCATCACACTGGAGCGCCGCGGCGTCTCGTGCGTCGCGGAACTGCTGGAGAAGGACGCACCGCGGACCTGCGAGGCGGTCTGGCGGGCCCTGCCCCTCGGCGGCGACGCCTACCACGCCAAGTACGCCCGCAACGAGGTGTACACGATGGTCGAGCGGTTCTCCGAGGAAGAGGTCGGCCTGGAGAACCCCACCGTCACCCCGATTCCGGGCGACGTCGTCTACTTCTCGTTCGCCGGCGGCATGCTCGACCGGCGGTTCAAGGAGGAGAAGAACATCCACGCCCTGCCCGGCGTCATCGATCTCGCGATCTTCTACGGCCGCAACAACCTGCTGCTGAACGGCGACGTCGGCTGGGTGCCGGGCAACGTGTACGCGACCATCGTCGACGGCCTCGACCGGATGGCCGAGGCCTGCAACGACGTCTGGCGCTCCGGCGGGGTCGGCGAGCGCCTGGTCTACGCCCGTGCAGACTCTTAGAGCGGTGGCCACGCACATGACATTCGACCCGACGCTGGTCGTCGGCCCCGAGCTGCTCGCCCAGCACGGCGTGGGCGTGGTCGCGCCGTTCGACTTCGCCCTCGACCGCGAGCTGTGGCGGTGGACGCCCGACGACGTGTCCCTGTTCATGACCCGGCTGCCGTACGTGCCGGTGCCGGTCACCGTCGAGATGGCGTCCGCGCTGTCGGACCAGTCGATCGTCCGGCAGGCCACGCGGGACGTCCTGGCCCCCGAGCCGCTCGCCGTCGCCTACGCCTGCGCCTCCGGCAGCTTCATCCGCGGCAAGGCGGGCGAGCTGCAGCTGCACCAGACGATGCTGTCGGCGGGCGCGCCGGTGTCGACGACGACGTCCGGCGCGCTGGTGGAGTCGCTGCGGCTGCTCAACGTCAACCGGATCGCGGTCGTCACCCCGTACATCGACGCGGTCACCGAACGGCTCGTCTCGTTCCTGGACGAGTACGGCATCGAGGTCGTGTCGTCCGTCGGGATGGGGCTGCTCAGCCACATCTGGAAGGTCGGCTACGGCGAGATCGTGTCGGCGGTGTCGGCGGTCGACGGCCCGGAGGCCGAGGCCGTGTACATCAGCTGCACGAACGTGCCCACCTACGACATCATCGCCCCGCTGGAACAGATGATCGGCAAGCCGGTCCTCACCGCCAACCAGGTCACGATGTGCACGGCGCTGCGCGCCATGGGCCGGTCGGCGGCCGGCCCGGGGCAGTCGCTGGTGCAGCTGGCCCCGTCCACGGCCGCCTGATCGCCATGAGCGTTAGGATTGCTGATTCCATGCACCAGAACGGGTTGAGCGCCGGTTTCCTCTACCCCGGTCACAGCGCCGAGGACGACTACCCGGCCATCGAGCGGGCCCTGGGCGACGTGCGCCTGCCGGTCGTGCACACGCTGATGCGCGAGGACGCCCACCGCGTCGACGCGCTGCTCGACATCGGCGGCTCCGACGTCCTCGGCGACGGCGCGAGCGCGCTGCGCGGCCTGGGCGTCCAGGCGGCCGTGTGGGCCTGCACCAGCGGGAGCTTCGTGTTCGGCTGGGACGGCGCCGAGCGGCAGGTCGCGGGCGTCGCCGAGGCGGCGGGCGTGCCGGCGTCGAGCACGTCGTTCGCGTTCGTGAACGCGGCGCGCGCGCTCGGCCTGACCCGGGTCGCGATCGCGGCGACCTACCCGTCCGACGTCGCCGAGCGGTTCGTCGCGTTCCTCGGCCACGCCGGCGTCGAGGCGGTGGCGCTGTCCTGCCGGGGCATCATCACCGCCGCCGAGGTCGGCACCCTCGGCCGCGACGAGGTGCTCGCGTTCGTCGCGGCCAACGACCATCCGGACGCCGAGGCGGTGCTGGTGCCCGACACCGCGCTGCACACCGTGTCCTGGCTCGACGAGCTGGAGGCCCGCGTCGGCAAGCCGGTGCTGACCGCCAACCAGGTGAGCGTGTGGGAGGGGCTGCGGCTCGCGTCCGGCCCCGGGGGGATCTCGCCGCGCACCGGGCTGGGCCGGCTGTTCGCCGTCCCCGCAGCCGTCTCCGCCGGCGCCGCCGGGCCGGGCTCCGAGCAGGGACGACATACCTCGCAGCTATGACGAAAGGGGCCCGCGGCATGGGCCGTTTGGGTGAGCTGGAACCTGTCCCCCGCAAGTCGACCGTCGAGATCGTCTCGGACGAGCTGCGCTCGGCGATCATGTACGGGTCGCTGGAGCCCGGTGCGCAGCTCGGCGAGGCCGAGCTGGCCGGGCGGCTCGGCATCAGCCGCGGCCCGTTGCGCGAGGCGATGCAGCGGCTCGTCCAGGAGGGCCTGCTGGTCAGCGAGCCGCACCGCGGGCTGTTCGTGATCACCCTGGACGAGGGCGACGTGGAGGACGTCTACCTCGCCCGGCTCGCGATCGAGCGCGAGGCCTGCCAGCTGATCATGGAGCGGAACCGCGGGGAGGCGGTGGCCCGGCTCACCGACGCCCTGGACGCCCTGGTCGACGCGGCGAGCGAGCGCGACCGGATCGCGATGAGCGACGCCGACCAGGCGTTCCACGAGGTGCTCGTCAGCTCGTCGGGCAGCCCGCGGCTGGAGCGGATGGCGCACACCCTGCTGGTCGAGACCCGGATGTGCCTGAACGCGCTGCAGGACACCTATCCGGAGCCGTCGGAGCTGGTCGAGGAGCACCGGCGGCTGGTCGACGCGATCGGCGACGGCGAGGAGGACCGGCTGCTGACCCTCATCGAGGAGCACATGACCGACTCCATCGACCGGCTCCGCGTCTCCTAGCACCCCGCGGGCCGGCTGGACATCGAGGCCGGAGCCCGCCTACATTGCAGATTGTCGACAATCTACCGGACGGACCGGAAGGACCAGAGGACGCATGGCAACGCTGTCTCCCCTGCTCAAGCAGGCGACCCCAGTCCTGGCCGAGCGCGGCGAGGGCGTCTACCTCTACGACACCGAAGGCCGCCGGCATCTGGACTTCACCGCCGGAATCGGCGTCACCAGCACCGGCCACTGCCACCCGCGCGTGGTCGAGGCCGCGCAGAAGCAGGTCGGCACCCTGATCCACGGGCAGTACACGACCGTGATGCACGAGCCGCTGCTGCGGCTGACCGAGGCGCTCGGCGAGGTGCTGCCCGAGGGCCTCGACTCGCTGTTCTACCTGAACAGCGGCAGCGAGGCCGTCGAGGCGTCCATCCGGCTGGCCCGGCACGCCACCGGACGGCAGAACATCGTCGTCTTCCACGGCTCGTTCCACGGCCGGACGATGGGCGCCGCCGCGCTCACCACGGCGGGCACCAAGTTCCGCGCCGGGATCGGCCCGCTGATGCCCGGCGCCGCCATCGCGCCGTTCCCGCAGGCCTACCGCTACGGGTGGTCCGAGGAGGAGGCGACCCGGTTCGCCCTCCGCGAGCTGGACTACCTCCTCGTCACCGCGAGCCCCGCCTCCGATACGGCCGCTTTCGTCGTGGAACCCGTGCTCGGCGAGGGCGGCTACATCCCGGCGCCTCCCGCCTTCCTGGAGGGACTGCGGGAGCGCGCCGACCGGCACGGCATCCTGCTGATCGTGGACGAGGTCCAGACCGGCTTCGGCCGGACGGGCCGCTTCTGGGGCCACGAGCACGCGGCGGCGCGTCCCGACGTCCTCATCACCGCCAAGGGCCTGGCCAGCGGGTTCCCGCTGTCGGCGATCGCCGCGCCCACCGCGCTGATGGAGAAGGCCCGCCCCGGCTCGCAGGGCGGCACCTACGGCGGCAACGCGGTCGCCTGCGCCGCCGCGCTCGCGACGCTGCGGGTCGTCCAGGACGAGGACCTCGTCGGCAACTCCGCCCGGCAGGGCGCGCGGCTGAACGACGGCCTCCGCAAGGTCGCCGCCGACCATCCGGTGATCGGGGACGTGCGCGGCCTCGGGCTGATGCAGGCCGCCGAGTTCACGACCCCGGGCGGCGAGCCCGACGCCGAGACGGCGCAGCGGGCGCACAAGGCCGCCACTGAGCGGGGCCTGCTGCTGCTGACGTGCGGCGCGTACGGCAACGTCGTCCGGATGATCCCGCCGCTGATCGTCACCGAGGCGCAGATCGAAGACGCGCTCGGCCTCTGGTCGGCGGCCGTCACGGACGCCGTCCGCTGAGCCCTCGCGGCGTCCTGGCGCCCGTCGCCACCGCGAACGGGGATGAGGCGGGTCAGGCCTGGGCTACGGCGCCTTCCTTGAGGAGGGTCTCGGCGTCGTCGAAGCCTAGGTCGGCCAAGACGGCGCGGGTCTGGCCGCCCGGGAGGACGGGGACGCCGTCCGTCTCGGCGGGCGTACGGGAGAATCGGGGCGCCGGGGCCGGCTGACGGTGCCCCGCGAGGGCCGGGAAGACGTCCCGGGACGTGTTGTACGGGTGCTCGGCCGCCTCCGTCATCGACAGGACGGGCGCCACGCACGCGTCGCTCGGGACGAAGACCTCCGTCCACTCGTCGCGGGTCCTCGTGCGGAAGACGGCGGCGAAGCGGTCGCGGAGGACGGGCCAGCCCGCGCGGTCGTGCTGGGCGGGCAGGTCCTCGCCGTCCAGGCCGAGGAGGCGGAGGAACTCGGCGTAGAACTGCGGCTCTATGGCACCGACGGCCATGTGCCGGCCGTCGGACGTCTCGTACACGTCGTACCAGGGGGCGCCGGTGTCGAGTATGTTGACGCCGCGGCGGTCCTCCCAGAGGCCGCCCGCGAGGAAGCCGTGGACGAACGTGGACAGGTGCGCGGCGCCGTCCACGATGGCGGCGTCGACGACCTGCCCGCGGCCGCTCGTCCTCGACTCCAGGAGCGCGGACAGGACACCGACGACCAGGTACATGCTGCCGCCCGCGAAGTCGCCGAGCAGGTTGATCGGGACCTGCGGCGGGCCGTCCGCGCGGCCGATGGCGTGCAGGGCGCCGGTGACGGCGATGTAGGCGACGTCGTGCCCGGCGGTCGCGGACAGCGGGCCCTCCTGGCCCCAGCCGGTCATGCGGCCGTAGACGAGCCGCGGGTTGCGGGCGAGGCAGTCGTCCGGGCCGACGCCGAGCCGCTCGGTGACGCCGGGCCTGAACCCCTCGATGAGCACGTCGGACCTCTCGACCAGGCGGAGCACGACGTCCCTGCCGCGGTCGCTCTTGAGGTCGACCGCGATGGAGCGCTTGCCGCGGTTGGTGAAGTCGGTGCCGCCCGCGCTCGCGCCGTCGCGGACGGCCGACGCGCGGTCCACCCGGATGACGTCGGCGCCGAGGTCGGCCAGCAGCATCGCGGCGAACGGCCCGGGACCGATCCCGGCCAGCTCGATCACCCGCACTCCGGAGAGGGGCCCGTTGCCCATCAGCGACTCCCTGAATCTCGTTCGGCCTCCAGTGTGCCCGATCCCGGTAAGTGCGTCCTGACCCGGGGCGCGTATCGGGGGGCCGTTCAGCGGGCGCGCCTCAGCGGGCGGTGAGGGTGATCGGGGCGGTGCGGGCGCCGGGCGCGACGAGGAGGCGGTTCCGCGTGGTCGCCCGGTCGACGCCCTTCGCGTGCGGGACGAGTCCGCGCCCGGCGGCGGCCAGGTAGTACCAGCGGCCGTCCGGTGACCGCCACCAGGTCCCGCTCACCGGACGGCGGGCGTCGCACGGGCCCGTGGCCCGGTCCTTGGCGGCGAGCAGCGTCGCGCGGGCGGTGGCGCCGCCGCCGGTGTGGGTCATGCGGGTGCACACCCAGTCGGCGTGCTTCCCGCCGTGCGGGAGCGGTCCCGACCAGAAGTTCCACGCCATCGCCTCGGCGACCGGCTTGGACGTGCGTGTCTGGCAGGCCAGCCGGTTCCAGATCTTCTGGCCTTCCGAGCCGAGCCGGGCGGGCGGCTCCGTCCGGGCCGGGCGGGCGGCGGGCGAGCGGTAGGTGAGGACGGCGGCGCGCGGGCCGCCGAGGTCGCCGACCGTCCTCGTGCCGAGGTGGAAGAGCGGGCCGCGACCGCAGCCGGTGCGGGCGCGGGCCGGTGCGGTCACGCCGGACGACGTCGCGAGCCGTCCTCCCGCGAGGGTCGCGGGCGACCGGGCGTCCCAGGGGGCGAGGAGGTAGCGGCCGCCGCCGAGCGCGATCGGGGCGGACGGGTCGTCCCCGGCGGCGGTGACGTCGAGGCCGCGCGGCGTGTACCGGGCGAGGCTGTCGCCGTGCCGCAGCACGGCGAGGGGCACGCCGCCGACGCGGCCCGCGTAGAGGAGCCGCGGGACGCCGCCGGGACGGCGGGCGGCGGGCGCGGCCTCCCACGCGGCGACGGCGCGTCCGGTGAACGCGCGGTCGCGGACGAGGTCGCCGCGGGCGGGCCAGGCGTCGAGGGTGCGGTCGCGCGTCCAGGCGTCCGGCGCGGCGGAGACGAGGCGCGGGCCGCGGGCCGCGGGCACCGGCGGCTCATCGCGGCCCGTCACCACCAGCGCGGCGACCAGGGCGGCGGTGAGGGCGCCGGCGGCGGCGAGCGGCACCGCCGAGCGGGTCCGGACGGGACGGAGCGCGGGCTCGAACCGCCCGGACCGCCGGACGCCGGGCGTCGGGACGTCGTCGGCGGCGCGGATCACCGGCCACGGGTCGCGGACGCGCAGCTCGATCAGCTGGTCCCGGACGGCGTACCGCGGCATGCCCTCCAGATGGTGCAGCACGTACGCGACCCGGACGTGCGGGTCGAGCCTGGCCAGCGCGGCGGTGAGCGCGGGGTCGGGCAGCTGCGCGGGCAGCGCGCGGAGCCAGGGCCCGAGCCCGATCCGGAGCCGCCGGGACGGGCGCAGCGCCCGGCGCAGCACGCGGGTGCGGCGGCGGGCGAACCCGGCGGGCGAGCGGTCGCGGGCGCCGCGGGCGGTGCCGTCCACGATCCGGCGCGCGATCGCCAGCCGGTAGACGCGCTTGCCCTTCCCCGGCAGTACGAAATACGCCATCCGGACAAGGTCGCAATATGCCGAATTCGTGGTCGGCGTCTCCGTCTCCGGATTCGCCAGGACATCGTCCGTCACGGCGGGCCACTCCCTCTGCGGCGTTCCTTCGTCGCGGAGCTCGAGGTTAGGACGCGCGGGAACACCGCTGACGCGGAATTGGGAGAACGATTAATCGGCCTATTGAAAATGGCCGCCGATCCCTTTGCGGACGCGGCGCGGGCGCGGGCGTCCGGGCGCGGGCGGCGGGCGTGCCGCGGCGGACCGTTCGGGCGAGAGGCACCGCGCCCGTTTCGTCCCCGTACTACGCTGGTGACCTCCGGGGGAACCGCCCCGGGCCGCAGGACATCGAAAGATCGCGCCCCCCGCCGCGACCCGGACGAGCAACGGAGAAGGACGTCCCGACCCATGAGCCCCCTGACCTTCCGCCCATGAGCGAGGACGTTCCGGGCTACCGGGTGCTGGAGCAGGTCGGCGAGGGCGGCTTCAGCGTCGTGTACCGCGCCCACCAGGAGCACCTCGACCGGATGGTCGCGCTGAAGGTCCTGTCGATCGGGTCCGTCGACGACGCGGCGATGCGGCGCTTCCAGCGGGAGAGCAAGATCACCGGCCGGCTGTCCGGCCACCCCAACATCGTGACCGTGCTGGACACCGGCACCACCCGCTCCGGCCGCCCCTACATCGCGATGGAGTACTTCGAGCACGGCGCGCTCACCGACCGGCTCGCGCGGGAGGGGCCGCTGCCCGTCGCGGACGTGCTGCGCATCGGGGTGAAGATGGCGGGCGCGCTCGCCGCCACCCATGAGACCGACGTCCTGCACCGCGACGTCAAGCCGCAGAACGTGCTGCTGTCGCGGTACGGGGAGCCGGCGCTCGCCGACTTCGGCATCGCGCGCCTCGTCGACACCTTCGACGCCACCCACACGCAGGCGTTCACGCCGCACCACGCGGCGCCGGAGGTGCTGGAGGGGCGGCAGCCGGGCGTCGGCTCCGACATCTACTCGCTCGGCTCGACCCTGTACCAGCTCCTCGCCGGCCAGCCCGCGTTCAAGGGCCCGCCCGGCGAGGGCATCGCGCCGCTGATGCTGCGGATCCTGAACGACGCGCCGCCGCCGATCCCGCGCGGCGACGTCCCGCCGCAGGTGTCGGACGTCATCGGACGCTCGATGGCGAAGACGCCCGAGCAGCGGTTCGCGACCGCCGTCGAGTTCGCGCAGGCCCTCCAGGGCGTGCAGGCGGAGCTGGGCCTGCCGGTGACGGACGTGGCGCACAGCAGCGGGTCCGTGCTGCCGGCGCCGCGTCCGGACGGGGGCGGCGGGACCGGGTCGCCGTCGTCGGGCTTCTCCTCGTCCGGTGCCGGGGCGGGGCCGCGGCTCTCGTTCCCGGACGCGTCCGGGCCGCCGCTCGTCCCGGAGTGGGCGCCGACCGCGCTGGGGCCGTCCGCGCCGTCCAGGCCGGCGGCGTCGTCCATGCCGTCCGTGCCCGCCGCGCCGCGGGCCCAGGCGCCCGCCGCGCCCGCGCCGCCGTCCCCGTGGCATCCCGACGGCACCCCGCCGCACACGCCGGACGCGCTCCTCCCGCAGGACGCCCCAGCGCCGCGGCCTGGCGGCGACCCGTGGGCGACCGGCGCCCGCACGACGCCGCACACCACACCGCACGCGAACCCGCAGCGGCTCACCCAGGACCAGCCGGGCGACGGCCCGCGCCGCGGCCTGATCGTCGCGGCGGGCGTCGCGCTCGCCGGCGGGCTGGCCCTCGGCGTCGGGGCGCTCGCGCTGAGCGGCGACGGGTCGGGCGGCAAGGAGCCGTCCGGGAGCTCACCTGAGCCGTCCACGCCCGCGCCGCAGGGGCAGGCGACGGGCGTCCCGGCGGAGCCGATCACGCCCGCGCAGCTCGCGGCGGCGCGCCCGCGCAAGCTGGTCGCGCGGCCGGTCGGGCGGACGGCCGCGCTCATCTGGACGCTGCCGCCCGCGGCGCGGGAGCTGCCGCTTCTGATCCAGCAGCAGCCCGCGGGCACGACCCCGATCGTGGCGGTCAAGGCCGGCTCCAGCTCGGCGACCGTGCCGGGCCTGCGGCCGAAGACCGCCTACTGCTTCAAGCTCGGCGCCGTGCTGCGCCTCAACGACGGCAGGGCACCGGACGTGTCGTGGTCGGCCCCCGCGTGCATCAACAAGGCGAAGAAGAAGCGGCCCTAGCGGCACTTCCACACGGGGAGCCCGGCGAAGCTCTTCCAGTCGCCCGGCGTGTTGACCAGGTACCCGATGACGTACCCGGTCCTGCCCCCGTAGGTGATCTTGGCGTACAGGTCGCCGGCGAGGGCGTCGTTCCGCTTGTAGTACACGCCCTTCTCCTGGCAGTTCACGGTGACCATCTCGCCGTTGTTGTCGTTCATGGTGGCGACGGTCGTGCCGCCGTTGGCGTCCGGGACGTTCCTGACGTAGCCGTTGGAGTTCTCGTTGCGCTCCACCGGATACCGGGTCGCGGGGCCGGTCAGTCCCGCCTGCCGGGTCGCGCCCGGCCCGGTTCCGGCGCCGTTCACGGCGGCGACCGTGAAGGTGTAGGAGCCGTTCGTCCAGATCTCGCCGAGGGTCGCGGACGTGCCCGCGACCGTCCGGCTGCCCTTGACCGGACCGTCCCAGGCGACCTTGTACGTGGTGGTGTCCGCGCCGGGCGGGGCCGTCCAGGACACCCTCGCCCCGGACGCGGTGGCCTGCGCCTGGAGGCCGGTCGGCGCGCCGGGGGTCACGCACGGCCGGACGGGGTCGCTCGCCGCCGACACCTGTTCGCGCGTCCGGCCGTGGGCGTCCCTGTAGCGGACGGCCACCCGGAACCGGTACTCGCGGCCGCATTCGCCGCCCGTCACCGTGAACGTGAACGGTCCCGCGCCCGCCCCGATCGTCTCCGGCGCGGCCGACAGCCCGGACGGGACGTCCTTCAGCACGTACCCGATGACGCCGTCGCCCTGCGAGGGCTGGAAGTCGACGCGCATCGTCCCCGCGCCGGGCGTGACGGACACGTTCGACGGCGCGCTCGGCGGCTCCCCGGGACGCGGCGGGCGCGGCGCCGACGGCGGCTGCCCGCGCGGCGGCGGGGCGTCCCCGTCGCCGGGCAGCGGGATCGTGCGGCGCTTCGGCCCGCCCGCGACCCTGTCCTTGTATTTGTCGATGCCCTTGTGCACGCCCTGCCGGTCGACGACCACGGCGCGCGGACCGGACGGGTCGTTCGCCCACAGCAGCCCGTCGCGGACGAACACGTCCAGCGTGGACGGCCGTCCCGTCACCGGGATCGGGCGCTGGAACCGGTTGGCGGCGGAGTCGTACACGATCAGGGCCCCGGCGGTCTCGTCCGGGATATAGACCTTCGCGCCGAGCATCTGCGGCGGCCGGTACCGGTGCTTCGGCATCGCCAGCCGCGTGCTGGAGTACCGCCCGGTGTCGGAGTCGACGGTCACCAGGGACCCGGTTCCGGGCACGAGCAGCGGGACGGTCTTGCCCTCGGTGTGCGCGGGGGCGAGCACGCCGCCGCGCCCGGCCTCCCGCACGGTCGTCGGCAGGCCGACGGTGAGCCGCGCCCCGGACGACTTGACGACGGTGGCGGTCGCGGCGGTGGAGTCGGTGACGACGGGGTCGCCGGCCGCGATGGTCAGCGCCAGGCTGTCGCCGGGCGCGCCGACCTTGACGGGCGGCTGGAGGCGTCCGTCTACGAACGCCGACACCTCGCCCTTCTGCGACACCGGCACCCACAGCGCGCCCTGCGCGTCGATCCCGGCCTGCCCGAGGATCGGCGGCAGGGCGGCGGACGCGCCGACCGGGTTCAGCCCGACCGGGTCGATCTGCTGCACGACGCCCTTGACGGAGTCGACCGTGTACGCCTTGCCCGCGCCCGCGAGGACCTGGATGCCCTTGCCGAGAGGGCGGCTCCGCCCGATGTTCAGCTGGGCCGGGTCGAGCCGGCTGACGACGCCCGTGTCGAGGTCGACGAGCAGCACGGTGGATCCGTCCTGGACGACCTCGACGTTGTGGCCGCGCATAGGCGCGACGACGCCGGTCTTGCCGTCCACCTTGCCCGCGAGGCCGTTGACGTGCACGACGATGCCCTTGCTCCGCGCGCTGAGCCAGGCGCCGACGTCGGCGACGCGGTACTTGGCGCTCGCGACGCCGACCCCGTACACGGCGGCGGCGATCCCGAGCACGCCGACGAGCCCCACCGCGACCTGCCCCGTCAGCCGGTCACGCCGGAACAGCACCCACACGCCCGCCCCCCGCACGTTCTGATCACCCTCCCCCCGGTCCGACGGGACAAGGTAGCGGATCAGATCCCGCTGACGCCCGCGTTTCCGCAGGTAAGGGCCTTATGTCAGGTTTCTTGCAGTGCGGCGGCGAACGTGTCGGCGGTGATGTTGCGTCCGGACAGGATCACCACGAGACGGCCCGTGACCTCGGTCTTTCCGGCGAGCACGGCGGCGACGCCGGCTGCGCCCGCGCCCTCGGCGACGAGCCCGTGCTCGCGGAACAGCCAGCGCATCGCCGTCCGGATCTGGTCATCGGTGACGGACGTCAGCCCGGCGTGGCGGCCGATCACCTGGGGAGTCACGCAGCCGGGTTCGAGATTGCCGGTCAGCGCGTCGGCCAGCGACTCGCCGACGCCGACCTCGACGACGCGTCCGGCCGGCACCGACGCGGACACGCCGCGCGACACGGCCGACTCCACGCCGACGAGGCGCACGTCCCCGCGCTCGCGCGCCCACAGGGTGAGCCCGGCGAGGAACCCGCCGCCGCCGACCGGCACGACGACAGTGAGCGGCCCGTCCACCTGCGCGTCGAGCTCCCGCCCGAGGGTGCCCTGGCCCGCGATGACCACCGGGTCGTTGTAGGGCGAGACGTAGTGGCCGGGCAGGGACAGGGCGTGCGCCTCGGCCTCCTCGTAGGTCGTCCCGTGCCGGACGAGCCGCACCGGATGCCCGCCGAGCTTGTCGACCTTCGCCCGCGACGCCCGCGTCGACACGACCACGGTGACGTCCGCGCCGGACCTCGCCGCCGCGTGGCCCATGCCGAGGCCGTGGTTGCCCGCGCTCGCCGTGACGGCCGCGACGCCGTCCGGCAGCGCCGCCAGGGCCGCGAACGCGCCCCTGACCTTGAACGAGCCGGTCGGCTGGAACGTCTCCAGCTTCAGCGCCGCGCCGGGCGCCAGGCCGGGGGACGGCACCAGCGGCGTCGGCGCGAGCTCGGCGGACACGACACGCCAGGCGCGGTCGAGGTCGTCCGGGCCTGGCGGGCGGACGGCGCGCACGCTCACGCCCCCTCGCCGGGCGGCGACTCGCCGAGCCGCTCGTGCAGGCGCCGCCGGACCTCGTCCGGCGTGTAGGCGCGGCGCCGCCGCTCGGACCGGACGATCACGGCCCCGGTCGCCGCCACGCCCAGCACCCCGGCCAGACCCAGCGTTTTCCAAAGACCGGGCGCCTTCCACAACCCCAGCGTTTTCCACCATCGCATCCGGCTACGGTATCGATCATGCCTGGTACGAGCATCTCCCTCGACGAGGCCGCCGACCTGACCCGCACGGGCGACGTGTGGCTGTTCCGCGGCCGGACGGTCGCGGACCGCGCCATCCAGATGACGACGAACAGCCCCGTCAACCATGTCGGGATGTCGCTGGTCATCGACGACCTGCCGCCGCTGATGTGGCACGCCGAGCTCGGCCGGTCGCTGCGGGACAGGTGGACGGGCGGGCACCACCGCGGCGCGCAGCTCCACGACCTGCGCGACGCCGTCCTGGCGTGGGGGAACCGGTACGGGCAGCGGGCGTGGCTGCGGCAGCTGGACCCGCCGCCGTCCAGGGGGACGGAGGACGCGGCGCTGCGGGCCGTGGCTCGGCTGGACGGCACGCCGTTCCCTTCGACGTCCAGGCTGGCGACGCGGTGGCTGCGCGGGCGGGTGCCGGTCCGGCGTCCCGCGGAGTGGGAGGCGCGCGGCGGCGCCGACGCCATGGAGACGGCGTTCTGCGCGGAGATCGTCGCGGTGACGTACCAGTCGATGGGGCTGCTGCCGAAGGGCCGCCGCCCGAACTGGTTCGACCCGGGCCGGTTCTGGAGCGGCGACGATCTGGAGCTGGAGACGGGCGCCGTCCTCGGCGGCGAGATCGCCGTCAGCCTCCCTTTGTCTTGACGCTGCTCGTCGTAACGCTGCGGCGGTCTTTCAGGGACCGCGGGTGGAGGCGGCGGCGGAACCGGCGGACGCGTCCGGCCTTGGCGGTGACGAGGCGTCCGAGCTCGTCGGTGTGCCGCCAGGCGCGGTCGGCGGCGTCCGGCTCCGGGTGGGACGCGGCGAAGCGGCTGCGGTTGACGAGGTCGGCGAGCGGGCGCAGGTGCCCGTCCGCGTCGTCGCCGACGTTGGACACCCCATAGCACGCGACCTCGTGCGCGGTCAGCGTCCGGGCGGTGGACAGGCCGACGTCCGCGAGGTGGTCGAGCGCCTGGTGCCAGGCGCCGGTGATGCGGGCGGCGGGCGTCCCCGTCCGGCGGCGACGCCTGCGCAAGGCGGGGGCGAGCAGGACGGCGAACACGTACCCGATGAGCAGGACGGCCACCGCGATCGAAGCGAACACCCACCACGGTGTGGGCTCGCCGCCAGTCGCGGCCGGTTTCTCAGGGCCCTTCTGCGGCGTGTTGCCCGGCCCTTGGCCGCGCTGCTGCGACGCCGCGTTCTTCTGCGCCTGCTCCAGCTTCTGCTCCGTCTCCCCTGCCGCGACCGCGTCGTTCTTCTTGGAGCGGCGCGCGTTGTCGGGGAGCGGGTTGAAGCGGATCCAGCCGAGACCGTCGAACTTGAGCTCGGGCCACGCCATCACGTCCCCGGAACGGACCTGGACGGTGTCGCCCACCCGGTTCCCGCCGTCGAAGCCCACCACGACCCGGGACGGCAGCCCGAGCGTCCTGGCGAGCAGCGCGTACGCGGTCGCGAAGTGCTCGGGCGTGCCCCGGCGGCCCTCGCCGAGGAAGTAGTCCAGCTGCCGGTAGCTGTGGCCGGGCGGCGCGGTCACGTCGTACCTGGCGTACCGCTTGAGGTACTCGGCGAGCATCGCGGCCTTCTGGATCGGCGACACCGCGCCCTGCGTCGCCGCGTCCGCGAACTTGCGGAACTCGGCGATCTGGACGGGCGGCTCCTTCGCGCCCGGCCCCCAGGGCAGTTCCCGCGCGGCCTTCGCCTCGGCGTCGACGGCGATCGCGGCGTCGGCGAGGTCTTCGGCGGTCCATTCCGGCACGACGGACTCGACCCGGTACGTCTGGCCCGGGCTGAGCGGCCGCGCGGCGGCGAGCGCGCCGCTGCCCGGGTCGACGACGACCGGGAGGCCGTCGACCTGCCGGGGCCGGTCGGCGGCGGGCACCCACACGCCCGGCAGGTCCCGGATGGTGATCCGCTGCGCGACCTCGTGTTTCTTCCCCGGCCGCGGCCCTTCCGGCACGCGCCTCCCGGTCGGCACGAACCGGGCGGTCGACGACCACGTCACGCCGTCGAACCGGTCGAGGACGGCGAGCCGCGCGATCTCGTTCCGCCGCGCCTGGACGGTGAACATCACCTGGTCGGGGCTCAGCAGCCAGCCGCCGACGCGGTCGAGCGGGCTGACGCTGTCGCGCTGCTGCGGCGGCGGGGCCCGTACCTGCTCGCGCGGGTTGTACGGATCGGCGCTCACCGGGACGACCGGCCCGGCCGCGAACGCCAGCCCGCCGAGCAGCGCGGCGGCGGGCACGCCGACGACGAGCGGCCGCCACGCGACACGTCCTCCGGCGAGATCCGCGCGGACGAGGACCAGCACCGCCACCAGCACCACGGTCGCGGCGGCGAGCGGCACGTTGGAGCCCGGGCCGTCCACCCCGAGCAGCAGGGACACCGCCCACACGGCGAGGGCCGGGACGCACGGGACGGCCCGCAGCGACGTCCGCAGCGCCAGCTCGGCGGACGCGAACGCCGCCAGCCACACCACCACGTTCACCAGGACGAGCAGCTCCGGCTTCGCCGGTGCGGGCAGCAGCGTCGTCAGGATCGACTTCCACGAGCTGAGCACGCCTTCGCGGAGCGCCTGCGGCAGCGTCCCGCCGCTGAGCGCGGGCCGCAGGACGGTGACCGCGACCGTGCCCGCCCACGCGACCACGGTCAGCACCAGCGAGATCCACAGCGGCCACGGACCCTTGTCCTTGCGCGGGCCCGAAAGCAGCGCGCACAGGACGGTCGGCACGGCCGCGGCGACGGCGGCGACAGGCAGCACCGGGCCGAGCCCGAAGACGCGCTGGAACGACAACCCGGCGACGGCGACCAGGCAGGACGTCACGGCGAGCGAGACGTAGCGCGTCACCGGACGCTCCCCAGCCGCCGCCACGCGTCCGCCAGACCGTCCAGGTCACCGAAGTCGACCAGGTGGACGCCGGGCGGCGCGGACGCGGGCCCCTCCGGACGGACCCGCAGCACCACCACCCGGTCGAACCGGCTCCGGACGGACGCGATCCGCCCCAGCTCCGCCGCACCCGACGTGACGACGACGAGCGACCCGCCCCCGCGCACACGGCGCACCGCGTCCACGGTGGACCGCGGCCCGGCCTGCGTCGTCACGGAGGTGAGCTTGTCGAGGACGATCTCCATGTCGTCGGGCCCGCCCCGCGTGTCGGCGAGCGGACCGTTCCCGGTCAGGATCCGGACCGGGAAGTTCGCCGCCGCCGCGCCCGCAGCGACCGACGCCGCCGCGTCCACGGCCAGCTCGAAGTCGTCCGGCTCGGGCCACGACTCCGGCCGCGCCTCCAGCACGACCGTGGTCGTGGGCAGGCTGGCGTCCACCAGCTGGCGGACCATGAGCGTGCCCGTCCGCGCCGACGACTTCCAGTGGATGTGGCGCAGCTCGTCGCCGATCACGTACTCGCGCAGGGCGTGGAACGTCGCCGTCCCGGCCGGGGACCTGTCGCTGGTCGGGCCCTCCAGGTGGTGGGCGCGGCCGGACGGCAGCAGCGGCAGCCGCACCGTCCGCGGCCGGACGAGCAGGATCTGCGGCGCCCCGTACTCGCGGACCCGCCGGGCCAGCCGCAGCGGGTCGGCCCGCACCAGCCGCAGCGGCCCCACGGGGATCTCGCCGCGCCGCTCCGTCGGCAGCCGGTACGTCACCGAGCGCGTCCCGCCGGGGCGCAGGCGCGGAACGTCCACGGCGACGGACTCCGCGCCCGCCGCGTCATGCGCGCTGAGCCCGCGCGCGCCGCGACCCTTGTTCGTCACGTGCAGGACGCCCACGGCCGGTTCGCCGCGCTCCACCTTCGTCGGCGCGATCTCCCGGCGGACGTCCAGCTTCGGCTGCGGCAGCGTCCACAGTGCGGCGGCCGCGACCGCGACGAGCCCGGTGACCGCGAGCATCGCGGGCTCCGGATAGCCGAGCCACCAGCCCGCCGCGTACAGCGGCGCCGACACGGCCGCCGTCCCCCATCCGAGCGGCGTCAGCACGTCACACCCCAGCCGCCTGCGGCGTCGGCACGTTCTGCAGCGCTTCGCCGACGATGTCCGCGCCGGTGCGGCCGCGCAGCTCCGCCTCCGGCGTCACGATCAGCCGGTGCGCGATCACCGGGACGGCGAGCGCCTTCACGTCCTCCGGGACGATGTACGACCGTCCGGCCGCCGCCGCCCGCACCCGCGCCGCGCGCAGCAGCGCGATGCTGGCCCGCGGGCTCGCGCCGAGCCGCAGGTCGGGGTGCTCGCGGGTCGCCGCGACGACCCGCACCAGGTAGTCGTAGAGCGGCGCCGCGACATGCAGCCGCTGCGCGAAGTCGATCATCCGGGCGAGGTCCTCGCGGGCCATCACCGGCGGCATCTGGTCGAGCATCGCGCCGGTCGGCGCGCCCGCGAGCAGCGTCACCTCCGCCTGGTGGTCGGGGTAGCCCATGGAGATCCGCATCAGAAACCGGTCGAGCTGCGCCTCGGGGAGCGGGTACGTGCCGTCCATGTCGACGGGGTTCTGCGTCGCGATCACCATGAACGGGCGCGGCACCGGATGCGGCGTGCCCTCCACCGTCACCCGGCGCTCCTCCATGACCTCCAGCAGCGCCGACTGCGTCTTCGGCGATCCGCGGTTGATCTCGTCAGCGACGGCGAGGTTGGCGAAGATCGGCCCGGCGTGGAACTCGAACGCGCTCGTCCCCTGGTTGAAGATCGACACGCCGGTGATGTCGCTGGGCAGCAGGTCGGGCGTGAACTGGATCCGCGTCCACTTCGCCTCCACCGACGCCGACATCGCCCGCGCCAGCGTCGTCTTGCCGACGCCCGGGACGTCCTCGACCAGCAGATGGCCCTCGGACAGCAGGCAGATCAGCGCCAGCTCCACCTTCTCCCGCTTGCCGCGCACCACCCGCTCGATGTTGCCCGCCAGCGCCGCGAACATCTGCGCGAACCGGCCGACCAGGGCCTCCGCGTCCATTCCCGCGTTCTCGGTCATCAGACGCACCCCCACAGCGTCGACGAGAAGGTCCCCGAGTTCGACCCCGGGGTGGCCACGTACAGGTCGCTGACCCAGCGCACCTTGCCGTCGTATTCGATCTTGTCCCAGATGGCGCTCTTGCGGCTGGCGTCGTTGTCGTCGGTGACTCCGGTGCCCTGCTGCTGGCAGATCACCTTCACCGCGCCGGTGAAGCCCTTCGGGAACTCGCCGTCCTGCGCGTACGTGGTGCCCGGCCCGGAGCGCAGATTGGTGGTGGTGCTGTCGTTGTGGTGCCCGTTGTAGGTCTGGGCGTGCGCGGCGGGGTCGAGGTTCGCGGTGGCGCTCACCGGCGTGGACGAGCCCGCGCCGTTGCGGGCGGTCACGGTGAGCGTGTAGGTCCGTCCGTTGGTCAGGCCCCTGACCTCGTGCGAGGTGTTCTTTCCGCTGGCCGGGCCGCCGCCGTCCCAGGTGATCTCGTAGGTGACGTCGTAGCCGGACGACTTGCCCCAGGTCAGGTCGGCGCCGTGGTTGACGGGCTTGGCGTTCAGCGACGTCGGCGGGCCGGGGGCCGTGCAGGCGGTGGCGCCGACCTCGCCGGACTCGCTGTAGGCGGGCCTGCCGTCCTTGCCCTTGTACTCGGCGGCCACCTTGTAGATGTGGGTCGTCGTGTCGCAGGTCAGGCCGCCGACCTTGAACGTCCCGCCGGAACTGGTCGCCGGGAACTGGGCCGGGCTGGCGCCCGCGACGGGTGCGCCCGACCGGTCCAGCAGGACGAACCTGGTCACCGGGTAGACGCCCTGCGGCTGCGCGGCGGGCGTGAACCGCACGTTGACGGAGCCGTTGTCGCCGGACGCGGCGGGCGTCGGCGGGTCGGGGGCGCTCGGGTCCTTCTTCACCGGCGGCCTGCCCTGCGGCGGGACGGTGTTCGACCCGCCGCTGCCGCCACCGGACCCGTTGCGGTTGCCTTGCCCGCCGCCGGGGTTCTGCTGGACGGGCAGCGGACGCCGCGCGCCACCCGGGATCTTGTCCTCGTACTTCTTGATGCGCTTGACGCCGCCGTTCGAGTCGAACGCGAACGCGACCGCGCCGTTCGGGTCGTTCACCCACAGCAGGTGGTCGCGGACGAGGACCTCGATCGTCCCGCCGGGCCGCGTCGCCGTGATCGGCCGCTCCCAGGCGCCCCGGTCGGTGTTGAAGACCAGCAGCTGCCCGGACGTGCGGTCGGGCAGGTAGACGCGGGGACCGAGCACGTGCGGCGGCTCGAAGGCGTGGTCCGGCATGCGCAGCGCGACCGACTCGACGCGTCCGACGCCGGTGTCCAGCAGGTACAGCGCGCCGCCCGCGCCGAGCATCGGGACGATCTGCCCGTCGGCGACGGCCGGGACCTTGACGCCGTGCCGCGTCTTAGCGACGGGCGCGGGCAGGTTGATCCGCTGCGTGCCCTCGGGCCGGACGATCAGCGCTGTCGCGGACGTGCTGTCGACGACCACCGGCCGCCCCGCGGCGATCGTCAGCGCGAGACGGTCGCCTGGCTTGCCCACGGCGACAGGCGCGGCCTTGCCGCCGTCCCGGAACGGGACGACCTCGCCCGTCTGCGGGACGGGCACCCACAGCGCCCCGTCGGCGTCGATGCCCGCCTGGCCGAGCGGCGCGGTGAGCGTCGCGGACGGCCCGACCGGTGTGAGCTTCAGCGGGTCGATCCGCTGGACGGAGCCCTTGACCGCGTCGATCGTGTACGCGGCCCCGGCCCCGGCGACGACCTGCAGCCCCGGCCCGCCGACCGGACGGCTGCCCGTGATCTTGAGCTGGGACGGGTCGATCCGGCTCACGACGCCGGTGTCCTGGTCGACCAGCAGCACGGTCGTGCCGTCCTGGACGATCTTGATGTTGTGGCCGCGCATCTGCGGGACCACGGCCGCCTTCCCATCGACCTTGCCCGCCAGCCCGTTGGCGTGCACGACGATGCCCTTGGCGCTCGCGCTCAGCCAGGCGCCGACGTCCGCGAGCTTGTACCGGGCGCTGGCCGTGCCCACCCCGTACACGAGCGCGCTCACGCAGAGCACCCCGACGAGCCCGGCCGCGATCTGCCCCGTCAAACTGTCGCGCCGGAAATAATGGAATATTCCGCGCCGCCCATGGGCGGGCGCGGAGGATCGGTCCCCGTTCAATCCCCGTCACCCTCTCGTCGCGCCGCTGATCGGGAGCCACCAACCTCGGCGCGAAGGGCACCATAACCGTAATGAGGGGCGCGCCGTAACGGGATTCACGAAGATCTCACCTGGTGATACGGCGTAACACGGCGGGTTACGGGTGGCGCGGCATGACATAGGTCACATCTGCGGACCCCGCCGGATCCGCACCGCGCCGAACCGAACGCGAACGTTATCCGCGACGTCCTAAGGTTGGGCATCGCGACGACGACTTCCGAGGTGGACGTGGACGACATCAGCATCGGCGACCTGTGGGACCGCGTGACGGGCACCCAGCCCGACCCCCCGTTGTGGCTGGTCGTCCTCGTCGGCGTGGTGGCGCTCGGCTCGGTCGTCCACGGGCCCACCTGGCGGATCGCGCGGAACACCGTGACGATCGCGCACGAGGGCGGGCACGCGCTGATCGCCCTGGTCACCGGCCGGAAGCTGGACGGCATCAAGCTGCACTCCGACACCTCGGGCGTGACCGTCTCGCGCGGCAAGCCGCACGGCCCCGGCATGATCTTCACGGCGATGGCGGGGTATCTGACGCCGCCGCTGCTCGGCCTGTTCTTCGCGCTGCTCCTCGCCGACGGCCGCATCACGCTGATGCTGTGGTTCTCGCTGGCCCTGCTCGCGGGGATGCTCGTCATGATCCGCAACGCCTACGGCGCGCTGTCGGTGATCGTCACCGGCGCGGTCATCTTCGCGGTGTCGTGGCTGGGCAGCGCCGAGGTGCAGGCCGGGTTCGCCTACCTGGCGGCCTGGTTCCTGCTGCTGGCGGCGACCCGTCCGGTGATCGAGCTGCAGCGGATGCGCGCCCAGCGGATGGCGCCGAGCTCGGACGCCGACCAGCTCGCGAACCTCACCGGCGTCCCCGGCCTGGCGTGGGTGGGCCTGTTCGGCGCGACCGCGCTGGTCGCGCTGCTGGCCGGAGGCGTCCTCCTCGTCCCGGACGGCCTGTCCATGCCCGACTTCTCCGGCACGTCCGCGCCGTGATCGGCGGCTGCTGCGGTTTGTCCTAGGGCGCCGATAGTTTCGATGGTGTGAGCGATCGATGGGACCGGCGGCAGGTGCTCGGCCTCGCGCCCGACGCGCCGTCCGCGAAGGCGGCGGGCGGCGTCGCCAAGCCGGGCAGGTGGGCCGGGACGGGCTGCGACGGCGAGGCCGTGTGGGGCGAGTGCCAGGGCAGCGGCAAGTCCGTCTACCGGACGTCCGCCGACCTGACCGAGCCCGCGTTCCGGTGCACCTGCCCGAGCCGTAAGTTCCCCTGCAAGCACGCGCTGGGGCTGCTCCTGCTCTGGGCGGACGGGACGGTCGGCCCCGGGCCGCGTCCGGCATGGACGGCCGAGTGGATCGAGGAGCGGCGGGAGCGCGCTGACAAGACGGCGCAGCGGCGTGCCGTGTCGGCCGCCAAAACCAGGGACCCGAAGACCGTCGAGCGGCGGGAGCGGCGCGTCGACGACGGGCTCGCCGAGCTCGACCAGTGGCTCCGCGACCAGGTCGCGCACGGCCTCGCGCAGGCGGAGAAGGCCCCCTACCGGGTGTGGGACGATGCGGCCCGGCGGCTCGTCGACGCGCAGGCGGGCGCGCTGGCCGGGCAGGTCAAGGGCCTCGCGGCGATCCCCCGTCAGCCCGGCTGGCCCGACCGGCTGCTGGAGGAGTACGCGCTGCTGCGGCTGCTGGTGCGGGCGTACCGGCGGCGTGACGAGCTGTCGAACGGGCTGCGCGGCACCGTCCGGTCGCATGTCGGGTTCACCGTCCCGCAGGAGGACGTGCTGGCGGGCGGGGAGCGCGTCCGGGACGACTGGTGGGTGACCGGCTCGCGCGACACCGCGCAGGACCTCCTGACGACGCGCCGGATATGGCTGCTGGGGCGGCGGACGCGGCGTCCGGCGCTCGTGTTGTCCTTCGCCGCGCCGGGCATGTCCCTGGACGCGTCGCTCCTCGTGGGCACGGAGGTCGACGCGGAGCTGGCGTTCTATCCGGGTTCGCCGCCGCTGCGGGCCCTGGTCGCCGAGCGGCACGGGGCGGCGGCGCCGGGCAGGCCCGCCGGGACGTCCGTCCAGGGGTTCCTGGACGAGCACGCCGCCGCCGTCGCGCGGGACCCGTGGCTCGGCCGCTGGCCCGTGACGCTGGAGGACGTGCGCCTGGCCCGGTCCGCGAACGGCGACCTGGCCGTGGTCGACGGCGCCGGTGACGCGCTGCCGCTCCGGCTGGGCGACCCGTGGCGGCTGCTCGCGCTGTCGGGCGGCGGTCCGGTCACGCTGGCCGGCGAGTGGAGCGCGCGCGGCCTGCGCCCGCTGGCCGCATGGCACGACGACGAGGGGACGGTGGTCCTGTGACCGCGTGGAACGAGCACGTCACCGCCGCGCTGCTCGGCACGGAGCGCCGCGACCCGCCCGTCCTGCCGGACGCGCCCGCCGACATGGGCGACAAGCCCGGGCGGCTGCTCGACCAGGCGGCGGTGCTGGCCGTCCGGCGGCGGGCGGGGCTGGTCCCTTCGGTCGAGGCGCCCGAGCCGGTGGCGCTCGCCCCGGTGGAGGACGTCCCGGTCGTGCCGGGCCCGGCGGCGGCGCGGCTGCGGCGGATCCTCAGCGGCGAGCAGATCCGGGTGCTGCCCGAATGGCTGGACGCGGTGGCCCGCCGCGGCTTCCGCGTCCCCGCGCAATCGCTGCCCGACCTGCTCGAACGCGGGCGCGGCGACCGGATCCTGCGGCCGCCGATCGCGCGGGCTGCCGGGCGGCGCGGCGTGTGGCTGGCCCTGCAGAACACCGACTGGGCGTACCTGGTGGGCTCCGGCGACGATCCCGGCGGCGGCCCCGAGGTGTGGGAGACGGGCACGCGCAACCGGCGCGTGGCCTACCTGACCGGGCTCCGCGCCACCGAGCCGGCCAAGGCGCGGGAGCTGCTGCGCGCGACGTGGGCGACGGAGCCCGCGCCCGACCGGGCGGCGTTCCTCGCGACGTTCGAGCACGGGCTGTCGCCGGACGACGAGGAGTTCCTCGAATCGGCGCTGGAGGATCGCGGCAAGGACGTCAGGCAGCTCGCGTCCGACCTGCTCGCCCGCATGCCCGGATCGGCGTACGGGGAGCGGATGGCCGCGCGCGCCCGCGCCTGCCTCACCGCCGAGACACGCGTCGCGCGCGGCCGGAAGCAGACCTGGATCCGCGTCGAGCCGCCGCACGCCCACGGCGACGACCTGGCGCGCGACGGCGTCCCGTTCCATCCGAGCGGATCGTTCGCGCCGCGGAGCGGCGGCGCGCCGGTCGGCACGCGGGCGGCGTGGCTGCGCGAGATCCTCGCCCGCACGCCCCTGTCGACCTGGACGGAGCTGTTCGCGCTGCCACCGATGGAGATCGTGTGTCTCCCGGTCTCGGAGTCCGAGGGGCGGGACGTCCACATCGGGTGGGCCCGCGCCGCGCTCGGCCAGCGCGACGCCGGCTGGGCCCGCGCGCTGCTCAAGGGCGGCGTCATGGTGGACGAGCCCGAGGCGCTCGCCGACCTGCTGTCCGTCCTGCCTGAGGCGGAGCGCGACGCGGCGGCGGCCGACCTGATCAGGTGGGTGGAGGGGCAGCCCGACCTGCTGCGGGTGCTGGAGCGCGTGCCCGGGCCGTGGACGGGCGCGCTCGCGTCGGCGGTCGTCGCGACGCTCGCCGCCTCGGCGGAGCGGGCCACCCGGCGCGACGAGCACCTGATCACGCAGCTGTGCCGGATCGCCGACCTGCGGCTCGACCCGGCCGCCGCGTCCCGGCTCGACGTCCTGGAACCGGCGGTCCCGCGGGCCGTGACCGAACTGACCGCCACCTTGCGATTCCGCGACGAGATGCTGAAGGAGCTCAACCAGTGACCGAAGAGAATGCGCCGGGGGGCCTGGGGGGTCGTCCCGCCGGAGAGGCGGACGCCGTTCTGCGGCCGCACGCCGAGCAGGAGCACGCCGGGGAGCTGGCGCGGCTGGCCGAGCACGACGACCGGCCCCGCCCGCCCGGCTGGCGGCTGTCGCCGTGGGCCGTCACCACGTACCTGCTGGGCGGCGAGCTGCCCGACGGCACGGCGATCAGCCCGAAGTACGTGGGGCCGCGCCGGCTGATGGAGGTCGCGGTCGCGACGCTCGCCACCGACCGGGCGCTGCTGCTGCTCGGCGTGCCGGGGACGGCGAAGACGTGGGTGTCGGAGCATCTCGCGGCCGCCGTCAGCGGCGACTCCACGCTGCTCGTCCAGGGGACGGCGGGCACGTCGGAGGAGGCCGTCCGGTACGGGTGGAACTACGCGCGGCTGCTCGCCGAGGGGCCGTCCGAGAAGGCGCTGGTGGAGAGCCCGATGATGCGGGCGATGCGGCGCGGCACGGTCGCCCGCGTCGAGGAGCTGACCCGGATGCCGTCGGACGTCCAGGACAGCCTGATCACCGTCCTGTCGGAGAAGACGCTGCCCGTCCCGGAGCTGAACACCGAGGTGCAGGCGCGCAAGGGCTTCACGGTCATCGCGACCGCGAACGACCGCGACCGGGGCGTGAACGAGCTGTCCAGCGCGCTGCGCCGCCGGTTCAACACGGTCGTGCTGCCGCTGCCCGAGTCCGTCGAGGACGAGGTCGACATCGTGGCCCGCCGCGTCGACCAGATCGGCGCCGGCCTTGAGTTGCCCGAGTCCCCGGCGGGGCTGGAGGAGATCCGCCGCGTCGTCACCGTGTTCCGCGAGCTGCGCTCCGGTGTGACGGGCGACGGGCGGACCAAGCTCAAGTCGCCCAGCGCGACGCTCAGCACCGCCGAGGCCATCTCGGTGATCACGAGCGGGCTGGCGCTGGCCGCGCACTTCGGCGACGGCGTGCTGCGCGCCGCGGACGTGGCGGGCGGGATCGTGGGCGCCGTCGTCCAGGACCCGGTGTCCGACCGGGTGGTGTGGCAGGAGTACCTGGAGGCCGTCGTGCGGGACCGTCCGGAATGGCGGGACTTCTACCGCGCCTGCCGGGAGGTGTCTTGAGCCACGTCGAGGTCTACGGGGTCCGGCACCACGGGCCCGGCTCGGCGCGGGCGCTGCGCGGCGCCCTGGAGGAGTTCAAGCCGGACGCGGTGCTCATCGAGGGCCCGCCCGAGGCCGACCCGATCGTGGAGCTGGCCGGCGACCCGGGCATGGTGCCGCCGGTCGCGCTGCTCGCCTACTCCCCCGCCACGTCGCCGGACTCCGGTAAGGGCGACGGCGGCGACCGGAAGGCGGCGTTCTGGCCGTTCGCCGAGTTCAGCCCGGAATGGCAGGCGATCCGGTACGGGCTCGGCGCGGGCGTGCCCGTCCGCTTCTGCGATCTTCCGGCGGCGCACCAGCTCGTCCCGACCGGCGAGGACGAAGCGGAGAAGGCCGAAGAGGGCGGTGAGGCGGCGGAGGAGGGGATCCGGCTCGACCCGCTCGGCTGGCTCGCGAAGGCCGCCGGGTACGACGACGCCGAACGCTGGTGGGACGACGTCGTCGAGCACCGCGGCGGCGGGCGCCTGCCCGAGGAGGCGCCGTTCCCCGCGATCGCGGAGGCCATGACGGAGCTGCGCGAGCAGCTGGCCGGGCTGCCGGAGGGGGCGGCGTCCGCCGGGCTGCCGCCCGGGCATCTGCGGCGCGAGGAGCAGCGCGAGGCCCATATGCGGCGGACGCTGCGCCGCACCCTCAAGGAGGGGCACGAGCGGGTCGCGGTGGTATGCGGGGCGTGGCACGTCCCGGCCCTGCGGGCGAAGGTCCCGGCGGCGCACGACGACCGGACGCTGCGCGGCCTGCCCAAGGCCAAGATCGCGATGACGTGGGTGCCGTGGACGCACGGGCGGCTCGCGGGGCACTCCGGCTACGGGGCCGGGGTCCGGTCGCCCGGCTGGTACCACCATCTTTTCGCGGCGCGGGACCGTCCGATCGAGCGGTGGCTGACGGCCGCCGCCCGCGTCCTGCGCGACGAGGACCTGCACGTCTCGTCCGCGCACGTGATCGAGGCGGTGCGGCTGGCCGAGGCGCTCGCCGCGCTGCGCGGCCGTCCCCTCGCCGGGCTGGACGAGGTGACCGAGGCGACGCGGGCGGTGCTGTGCGAGGGCGCCGACCTGCCCGTCGAGCTGATCCAGAAGCGGATGGTGGTCGGGGAGCGGCTCGGCGCCGTCCCGGAGCGGACGCCGATGGTGCCGCTCCAGCGCGACCTTCAGGCCGAGCAGCGGCGGCTGCGGCTCAAGCCGTCCGCGCTCGACAAGGAGCAGGACCTCGACCTGCGCAAACCGACCGATCTTGAGCGCAGCCGGCTGCTGCACCGGCTCCGCCTCCTGGACGTCGACTGGGGCGTCCCTGCCGACACCGGCCGCTCCAAGGGCACGTTCCGCGAGACGTGGACGCTCGTCTGGCGTCCCGAGTTCGACGTCGAGCTGATCGAGGCGAGCGCGTGGGGCACGACCGTCCGCGGCGCGACGACGGCCCGGGCCAAGGCGCTCGCCACCCAGGCGACCGCGCTCGCCGACCTGACGTCCGTGGCTGAGCGCTGCCTGCTCGCCGATCTCGGCGACGCGCTGCCCACCGTCATGCAGGCGCTCGCCGACCGGGCCGCCGTCGACACGGACGTCGCGCACCTGATGTCGGCGATGCCCGCGCTGGTCAGGGCGCTGCGGTACGGGGATGTGCGCGGCACGTCCACGGGCCCGCTCCGCACGGTCGTGGACGGCCTCGTGGTCCGCGTCTGCGTCGGCCTGCCACCGGCGATCACCGGCCTGGACGACGACGCCGCCCGCGAGTTCCTCGGCCACGTCGACGCCGTGCACGGCGCGCTGGCGCTGCTCGCCGACGACGACCACATCGAGCGCTGGCGCCGCACGCTGGAGGGCCTGCTCTCCCGTCCCGACACCCTGCACGGCCTGATCGAGGGGCGCCTCACCCGCCTCCTCCTCGACGCGGGCCGCCTGCACGACGTCCCCGACCGGATGGCGCGGGCCGTGTCCACGGGCACCCCGCCCGCCCGGGCCGCCGCCTGGGTCGAGGGCTTCCTGTCCGGAGGCGCCCTGCTGCTCATGCACGACGAGACGCTCCTCCGCCTCGTCGACGGCTGGATCTCCGGGCTGCCCGGCGACTCGTTCACCGACGTCCTGCCGCTGCTGCGCCGCACCTTCGGGGCGTACGCGTCCGCGGAGCGCCGCGCCATCGGCGAGCAGTTGCGCCGCCTCGACCGCGCGCCCGCGGCTTCGTCCCGTCCGCCCGAGGACGACGTCGACGGGGCCCGCGCCGCCCCGGCCACCGCCACGACCCTGCACATCCTCGGATGGGAGCGATGACCGTGACCGATGGGGCGATGCCCGAGAACGAGCGGCTGCGGCGGTGGCGGCTGGTGCTCGGCGGCGAGAAGTCCGACGGGACGGGCGTGTCGCTCGCCGGCGACGACGTGCGGATGGACGGCGCGCTGGAGAAGCTCTACGGGACCGGCGACGACGACGGACGCCCCCGGCCGGGACGGCGGAGCGCCGGGCTCGGCGATTCCGCGCCCTCGGTGGCGCGGTGGCTCGGCGACATCCGCGCGTACTTCCCGTCCAGCGTGGTGCAGGTCATGCAGAAGGACGCGATCGAGCGCCTCGACCTGACCCGGCTGCTGATCGAGCCCGAGATGCTGGACGCCGTCGAACCGGACGTCCACCTGGTCGGGACGCTGCTGTCGCTGAACAAGGTGCTGCCCGACCGGGCCCGCGAGTCGGCGCGCGCGGTGGTGCGGAAGGTCGTCCACGACCTGGAGCGGCGGCTCGCGCAGAAGACGCGGTCGGCGGTCGGCGGCGCGCTGGACCGGTCGGCGCGGGTGCTGCGGCCGAAGCGGCTCGCCGACGTCGACTGGGAGCGGACGATCCGCGCGAACCTGCGGAACTACCTGCCCGAGCACGGGACGCTCGTCCCGGAGCGGCTGATCGGGTACGGGCGGCGGCAGCAGGCCGTCAAGCGGGACGTGGTCCTGGCGATCGACCAGAGCGGGTCGATGGCGGCGTCGGTGGTGTACGCGAGCGTGTTCGGCGCGGTGCTGGCGTCGATGCGGTCGCTGCGGACGTCCCTCGTCGTGTTCGACACGAACGTCGTCGACCTGACCGACCAGCTGCACGACCCGGTGGAGGTGCTGTTCGGCACCCAGCTCGGCGGCGGCACCGACATCAACCGGGCCGTCGCGTACTGCCAGAGCCTCGTGACGCGCCCGAACGACACGATCCTCGTGCTGATCAGCGACCTCTACGAGGGCGGGATCCGGGACGAGCTGCTGCGGCGGGTGGCGGCGCTGACGGCGGCGGGCGTGCAGGTCGTCGTGCTGCTCGCGCTGTCGGACGAGGGCGCGCCCGCCTACGACCACGAGAACGCGGCGGCGCTGGCCGCGCTGGACGTCCCGGCGTTCGCGTGCACGCCGGACGCGTTCCCCGGCCTGATGGCCGCCGCGATCGAGCGCCGCGACCTGAAGGAATGGTCGGAGCGACACCCCGGCTCGGCGTGAGCCCGGCCGCGTCAGCGGGGTGAGCGGGACAGGCCGCGTGCCAGCAGGATCACGACGATCGCGGTCAGCACGGCGTGCCCGGCCAGCGCGGACGCCTGGATCTGGACGAGCGCGCCCCACGCGCCCCACATCGCGATGCGGGCGACGCGCGCGGCCATCACCGTCCACGCGGCGGGGCGGCTGCCGCGCCAGGCGAGGATCACCGCCACCAGCGTGACCACGGCCACCACCGCGAACGACGCGGCCACGACGGGCAGCAGGGCGCCCCGGTCGCCCTCGGTGAGGGACGGCATGGCGATGAGGACGGCGAGCGCGGCGACGTCCAGGGCGGCGAGCAGCCCGGCGAGGACCAGCCCGGCGCTCAACGCCGGGCTCCGCCGCAGCGTCCGGTGCGGCGCGGGCGGCTGGGACGGCAGGGACGGCTGTGGCGGGGCCGGCGGGACCGCCTGCGGCCACTCCGATCGCCGCGGCTCCGAGTCGTGGACGAACGGCGCCGTGCCCGGCGGCGTCCTGTCCGGGGGCGGTTGCCGGATCGTTGCCGGGTCGGCGTCCCGGAAGGTCTCGCCGCCCGGCGCGGACGGCGGCGAGGGCGCGGGCTGGGCGGCGGCGGGGCCGGGCAGGCGTTCGTGCGCGGTCCCCAGCCGGGCGTGCCGCTCGCGTTCGCCGAGGAGCCAGAGCAGGACGTCCTCCGAGGACGGGCGGGCCTTCGGGTCCTTGGCGAGGCAGGCGGCGGCGACGTCGGCGAGCGGGCCGGGCAGGGCGCTCAGGTCGGGCGTCTCGTTCATGATCCGGTACATGACGGCGGGCAGCGGACCGCCGGCGAACGGATCGCGCCCGGTGGCGGCGAACAGCAGGGTGCCCGCCCAGGCGAACAGGTCCGTCGCGGGGACGACCCGGCCGGTGAACTGCTCCGGCGCCATGTACGCGGGGGTGCCGACGACCTGGCTGGTCATGGTGGCGTTCGTGTCGAACGCGCGGGCGATGCCGAAGTCGATCACGCGCGGGCCGTCCGGGCCCATCAGGACGTTCTGCGGCTTGAGGTCGCGGTGCACCACGTTCGCGCGGTGGATCGCCGACAGCGCCGTCACCGAGCTGATCGCGAGGCGGTCGAGGTCGGCGCCGGTGCGCGGGCCCCGCTCCTGGACGAGGCTGCGCAGCGAAGGGCCGGGCACGTACTCGCTGACGATGTAGGGCCGGTCGCCGGCCGTGTCGGCGTCGAGCATCTGCGCGGTGCAGAACCCGGCGACGCGCTGGAGGAGGGCCAGCTCGCGGACGAACCGCTCCCGCGCGTCGGCGTTGCCGAGCAGCCGCGCGTGCAGGAGCTTGACGGCGACGCGATGGGACGCGTTCCGGGGGCCGTGGGGGGCCGTCCCTCCGCGGGGGGCGGGCCCGGGCCCGGCGGGACGGCCGAGGTAGACGACACCCTGGCCGCCGGTGCCGATCCGGCCGAGCAGCTCCCAGCCGCCGAGCCGGGTGGGATCGGCGGCGGTGAGGGGAATCCGGCTCGCCATTCACAACCCCCGTGCCCCGATACCGGCCGGGGCGGCCGGTGGAAAATTTGAGCATTTGCCGGGCACAAATCCGCTCCGCCCGGCATCAAAGAGTATAGGTTCGGCTGGCCCGGAGCGGGAGAGGAAGCAGGCTTGTGATCCATTCGCTAATTGCCCGGCGCGGGGTTTCCGCGGCGCCGGTCGCGGGGGCGGCCGCGGCGCTGGTGCTGGCGGCGGGGACGCTGTCCGGCTGCGGGGACGCCGGCTCAACCATCACCCGCCTGACGGTCGGAACGCCGGGCCCCGATCCGTACACGCAGGTGGCCGCCACCGACCGGACGGACGTCAAGGAACGGCCGCGCGCGGGCGGGACGAAGGACGGCGACTCCCCAGGACTGTACGGCGGGACGCGCCAGGCGTCGACCTGCGACCAGCGGAAGCTCGTCGCGTTCCTGCAGGCCAACCCCGGCAAGGCGCGGGCGTGGGCGGACGTGCAGGGCATCCCGGCCGCCGACATCCCGCGGTACGTGTCGCGGCTGACCCCGGTGCTGCTGCGCACCGACACGCTCGTCACGAACCACGGGTACCGCGACGGGAAGGCGACGAGCGGGCCCGCCGTCCTGCAAGCCGGAATGGGTGTTTTGATCAATGGCTACGGAGTGCCCGCGGTTAAGTGCAATTGCGGGAATCCTTTGACCCGGCCAGAGCAAAAGGTCTCCACCGGGAAGGCGTCCTACACTGGCCGATCCTGGCCGGGATTCGAGAAGCGGAATGTGACCGAGGTCCGCCCGCGGGGTTCCCGGAAGGGCACGATCGTCACGTTCGTCCTCGTCGATCCGGAGGGCACGATGGGGTTCCAGCGGCCCCGCGCCACCGAGGGCGAGTCGGACGGCCCGCCGATCGCGCTGCCGGCCACCGAGACCGAGGCCCCGGCAGACGACTCGCCGTCGCCGTCCGACTCCGGGCTGGAGTCGCCGGGCCCCGAGTCGCCCGGCCCGGAATCGCCCGGCACGGAGCCGACCGGCACGCAGTCGCCCGGCACCGGGGAGACGCCCACGCCCGGCGCGCCCCCGGACGGCCCTGGCGACGGCGGAGGCCCCGAGCCCGGCGATCCGCAGAACGGCGGCGGCGCCGGGGGCGAGGGCACGGGCGGGATGGCGCCACCCGCCGGGCCGCCGCACGGCCCGATCTCCCTCCCGCCGTCCCGGGGGCCGGTTCCGGCGGTCTCCTGACGGCATGTAGTCTGCTCATATGAGCAGCCAATCAGACGTCGCCGCGGTGATGGCCGGGCCCGAGGCCTGCGTCGTCCGCGTGGTCGACCCCGAGAAGGTCGCCGACGTCACCGCAGCCCTGCCGGGCGCGGAGACGATCACCGAGCTGGCGCAGGTCTTCGGGCTGCTGTCCGACCCCGGACGGCTGCGGGTGATCACCGCGCTGCTCGAAGGGGGCGAGATGTGCGTGTGCGACATCGCCGCGTCCTGCGGGCACTCGGAGTCGGCGGTCTCGCATTCGCTGCGGCTGCTGCGCGCCAACCGCGTCGTCCGGGTCCGCCGGGCCGGGCGGATGGCCTACTACCGGCTGGACGACTCGCACGTCCGGATGCTGCTCGATCTCGCCCTCGCCCACGTCGGCCACGCGGAGGAAGGCGACCGCGCATGATCGGAGACAGGGACACCGAACCGGGCCGCCCCGACGGCGACGCGCACGGCCACGGACATGGCCACGGTCACGGGCACGGGCACAACGTGTCGCCGAACGCCGACCGGCGGCTGCTCGGCGGCGCGCTCGCGCTGATCGTCGTCTACATGGCGGGCGAGGTCGTGATCGGCCTGATCGCGAGCTCGCTGGCGCTGATCACCGACGCCGCGCACATGATGACCGACGCGTTCGCGATCGCGCTGGCGCTGGTCGCGATGCGCATCGCCGCGCGCCCGCCGCGGGCCGGCTTCACCTACGGCCTGCGCCGCGCCGAGATCCTCTCCGCGCAGCTGAACGGGCTGACGCTGATCCTGCTCACCGTCTACTTCCTGTACGAGGGCGTCCGGCGGCTGGTCGAGCCGCACGACGTCGCGGGCCAGTTCGTGTTCTGGACGGCCGTGGCGGGCGTCGCCGTCAACGTCGCCGCCACCGTGCTGATCAGCCGGGCCGACCGGCGCAGCCTGAACGTCGAGGGCGCGTTCCAGCACATCCTCAACGACCTGTTCGCGTTCATCTCCACCGCGATCGCGGGCCTCGTCGTGTGGACGACCGGTTTCAACCGGGCGGACGCGATCGCCTCGCTGGTCGTGGCTGCGCTGATGCTGAAGGCCGGGTACGGGCTGCTGCGGGACGCGGGCCGCGTGCTCATGGAGGCCGCGCCCGCCGGGCTCGACCCGTCCGAGCTGGGCACCAGGCTCGCCGGGCGGCCGTGCGTCGAGGAGGTGCACGACCTGCACGTGTGGGAGGTCAGCTCCGGGTATCCGGCGCTGTCGGCGCACGTGCTCGTCGACACCAAGGGCGACTGCCACGCCGTCCGCCGCGACCTGCAGGAACTCCTCCGCGACTCGTACGGGATCACGCACTCGACGCTGGAGGTCGACCATGTGGACGACCCGCCGGGCGGCGGGCACGGCCACTGCGACGACCCGCACGGCCCCCGCCACGTGGCCGACTCCGGCGAGCCCCACGAACACGCCGGCGGCGCACCCTGCGACCACTGAGCCCCGCCGCCAGTCGAACCCGTGAGACCCGCGATCAGCCGGGGCCGTGAGGCCCGCGGTCGGACGAGGCCGTGAGGCCCGCGGTCGGACGAGGCCGTGAGGAGTGCGGTCGGACGAGGCCGTGAGGCCCGCGGTCAGCCGGGGCCGTGAGGAGTGCGGTCAGTGGAGGGCGAGGAGTGCGGCGGGGCCGTGCCAGCAGACGGCGCGCAGCCAGTCGTCGCCGAGTCCGAGCGCGGCCAGCGACTCCAGCTGGTGCGCGTAAGCGTAGGGGATGTTGGGGAAGTCGGTGCCGAGCAGGACGCGCCCGGCGAGGCCGAGGTCGCGCAGCCGGGGCAGGAGCGCGTCCGGGAACGGGGCCAGCGCGGCGAACCGCGTGAAGATCATCGTCGTGTCCAGGTGGACGCGGTCGTGCCGGTCGGCGAGGGCGAGGAAGCCGTCGAACTCGGGTGCGCCAAGGTGCGCCACGATCGCGGTGAGGCGCGGATGGCGGGCGAGGACCTCGCCGAACGGCCCGGGCCCGGTGTAGCCGTTCGCGACGGGCCCCGACCCGGCGTGGACGAGCGCGGGAACGCCCGCGTCGGCGAGCATCCCCCACACCGGGTCGAGCTCCTTGGCGCGCGGATCGAACCCGCCGACCTGGAGGTGGACCTTGAAGATGCGGGCGCCGCCGTCCAAGGCCCGGCGGACGTAATCCTCGACGCGGGGCTCGGGGTAGAACGTCGCGGTCTGGACGCATTCGGGGACGCGCGCGGCGAACCCGGCGGCCCACTCGTTCAGCGACTCCGCCATGCCCGGACGGTGCGGATACACCAGCGACGTGAACGCCCGGACGCCGAGCCCCCGCAGGAACGCCAGCCGCTCCTCCTCCGAGTCGCGGTACCGGATGGGCCACTCGCCGCCGATCAGCGGCCCGGCCTCGTCGAAGTAGCTCCACACCGCGCTCATCAGCCGCTGCGGCATGAAGTGGACGTGGACGTCGATGACGCCGGGCAGCCCGAGCGCCCGCCAGAACGCCGGGACGTCCGGATCAGAACGAGGTTCGGTCACGTCCCCGACCCTAGCCGCTGCCCGGACGTCCCCGACCCCGGCCGGATGTCAGCGCGTCCCGGCCACGGCCGGGGATCAGGTGATCTCGGCCAGCAGGGCGGGCAGCGTCGCGCGGAGCTCCCGGCGCCAGTACGGCCAGGTGTGGGTGCCGCGGTAGAAGTGCGTCGAGACCGGGACGCCGATCTTCCGGAGCTTCCCGGCGAACTCCTGCGAGACCGTGTGGGCGAGCGACTCCACGACGTCCCGTCCGGGGGCGGGGCGGGAGTCGCAGGGCCCGCGGGTCCCGTCGCCGGAGCTCACGTGGACGCGGACGCCGGCGAGCCGGTCGGCCAGGTCGTACGGGTTGTGCTGCCGCCACACGACGCGCTGCTCCTCGGGGTCGCCCCACACGTCCGTCCAGTCGAGGGAGGGCGCGCCGATCGCGACGCCCAGCTGGACGAGGTCGGCGACGTCCAGCCCGGCCGGGTCGCGGTACAGCGTGTGGACGAGCCCGCTGAACGAGGCGGCCGCCCGGAACAGGCCGCGGTGCCTGGCCGCGTACGCCAGCGCGCCGAGCCCGCCCATCGCGTTTCCGGCGACGGCGCGGTCCGGTCCGGCGCGGTATCCGCGTTCCAGGATCTGCCGCAGCTCGGCCAAGTGAAAGGTCTCCCACTTCGGTGCGCCGCCGTCGCCGCGATTCCACCAGTCGGTGTAATTGCCGCACGGGTCGCCGTCCGGCATGACGACGATGACATCGGCGTCCTCGGTGAGTTCCTCGACGTCGGTGTGGTCGGTCCAGGCGGTGTGGCCGGCCGTCCCGTGCCCGGCGCCGTGCAGCAGCCAGAGGACGGGCCAGCGCCGCGACGCCTCCCGTGACCAGCGGCGGGGCAGCAGGAGCCGGGCGCGTCCCGAGCCGGCGAGGACAGGCGACCTGACCGTCAGATCGAGGACGCGGCGGCGCGGCCCGCGCTCCCCGACCACGGCGGCGCCGTCGTCGGCGACGCCCGCGGCGGACCCCGCTCCCAGCGACTCGCGCAGTCCCATGATTGGCCCCGGTCATTCAGATGTGCCTCGCCTGTAATGGTTCCCAGTCAGGGCCATGTTTCAACGGCGAATAATCGGTTGATAAAGCCTCGGCCGGAGTTCCGGCCCGAATCGTCCCCGGTAGGGTGACGCCGAAGAGGGGGTGCGGAGCGTTGCGGAGCAAGGCGGAGCTGGAGTCGGCCGTCGCGGGCGGCGGGCCCGCCGCGCTGGTGATCAATTCCCGGTCGCGGCGGGGCCGCCGGCTCTACGGCCGGGTCCGCCGGATGCTGCGCGAGGCGGGCCTCGACTTCGTCCACGTGTTCCCGGTGACCGACCCGTCCCGGCTGCGGGAGCTGTTCGCCGACGTCCTCGCGATGGAGCCCGTCCTCGTCGTCGTCGGCGGCGGGGACGGCACGGTCGCCGAGGCCGTCGGGCACCTCGCGCACCGCGACATCGCGCTCGGCGTCCTCCCGCTCGGCACCACGAACAACTTCGCGCGCAGCCTGGAGCTGCCGATGGACCTGCCCGGCGCCGTCCGTACCCTCGCCGTCGGCCGGCCCGCCGGCGGCAAGGTCGCCGACGTCGACGTCGGCTGGTTCGAGAGCACCGGCGATCCGCAGGGCGAGGGGCCGGGCGGCGACCGGGAGCACATCTTCGCGAACATGGTGAGCCTCGGCCTGTCGGTCGAGGTCGCCGAGCACGTCCCGCACGCGCTGAAGGGGTTCCTGGGCCGTCCGGCGTACGCGCTGACGGCGGCGCGGCTGCTGGCGGGGCACGAGGCGTTCACCGCCAGGATCACGATCGACGGGGAGACCCGCGAGCTCGCCACGCACCAGCTGAACGTCGCGAACGGCGCGCACCAGAGCGGGCAGCGCATCGCCCGCGACGCCAGCCCGGACGACCGGCTGCTGGCCGTCTACCGGCTGGGCGACGAGCGGCGGCTGCGGCTGGTGTCGGCGACGGCCCGGCACGTGCTGACCGGGCCGTGGCGGACGCTGGACGAGGACGCGTTCCTCACCACCGCGCACGTCGAGATCGAGACCGATCCGCCGCTGCGGGTGGACGTGGACGGCGAGATCCGCGGCCGCACCCCGGTGTCGATCCGGCTGCGCGGCAACGCGCTGCGCGTGATCGTCCCGCAGACGTTCGTCGACACCTGACCCGCACGTCCGCACCTGACTCGCGCACGTCGGCACCTGACCCGCGCACGTCGGCACCTGACCCGCGCGTCGGCCTGATCCGCGCGTCGGCACCTGGCCCGGGCGGGCCGGTCAGAGCAGGCGGCGGGCGGTGAGCAGGTCCCGCAGCCGGTCGTGCGGGAGGGCCGGGGAGCGGAGGCCGTCCCGTCCGACCATGGTGCGGGCGGCGAGCAGGACGTTCAGCACGGCCTCCTCGACGACCTGCACGACGGCCTCGTAGAACGGGTTGATCTGGTTCCACTGGACGAACCGCAGCGTGTCGTAGCGGGGCTCGGGGTCCGGGAAGCCGCCGCTGATCGCGCCCGGGTTGGCGTTGGAGAACGCCAGGAAGATGTCGCCGGACGAGTGCCCCCCGTAGGTTCCCGTCAGGGCGAGGCCCATCGGGACGCGGCGGGCGAGCGCGGTGCACTGGCCGGGCAGCAGCGGCGCGTCCGTCGCGATGACGACGATGACCGAGCCGGAGCCGGGCGGGGCGAGCCAGTCGTCGTCCTCGATCGGGTTGTCGTCGGCGAGGTCGGCGCCCACCGGCACCCCGCGCACGGTGAGCTGCCGCCGCGACCCGAAGTTGGCCTGGACGAACGCGCCGACCGTGAAGGCGTCGGACCCGTACTCCACGACCCGCGAGGACGTGCCGCTGCCGCCCTTGAACCCGTAGCAGTTCATGCCCGTCCCGCCGCCGACGGAGCCCTCCTCGACGGGGCCGCCGGACGCCGCGTCGATCGCGGCGATCGCGTGCTCCGGCCGGACGTGGTCGCCGTCGATGTCGTTGAGGTAGCCGTCCCAGGTCTCGGCGACGACGGGCAGCATCCACTCCCGCGCGTCGGGCCGCTCGCGCAGCGACCAGTCGATCACGCCGCGGTGGCAGGCGCCGACCGCGTGCGTGTTGGTGATCAGCACGGGGAGGGTCAGCGCGCCGGTCTCGGCGATCCAGTGCGATCCGGTCATCTCGCCGTTGCCGTTGAGGGAGTACATCCCGGCCGCGCACGGGTCGAGGAAACCGGCCCGGCCGCGCGGCAGCAGCGCGGTCACTCCGGTGCGGACGGGGCCGGCGCCGGGGCGCAGCGGACCGTCTCCGGAGATCAGCGTGGTGTAGCCGACCTCCACTCCGGGAACGTCGGTGATCGCGTTATTCGGGCCTGGCGTGCCGGGCATCGGCAGGCCGAACGAGCGGGCGCGGGTCATCGGTCACCTTCCTGGTCGACGGCCCCGGGGGCGTCGAGGTCGCAGCGGGTGGCGTCGGACGCGCAGGCCAGCAGGAGGCTCACGGCCCGCGCGGGGTCGAGGGTGGGCACGGCCATGGTGATGTGCAATCCGAACCCGTCCTCCAGCGCGACGAGATTCCGGGCGATCGTGCCGGCGTCGCGGGTCAGGGTGAACGCGCCGGTGGCGGAGCCCGCCTCCAGGATCCCGGCGTAGATGCCGACCTGCCGCTCGTACAGCCGGATGTGCTCGGCGGCGTACGACGGGTCGCGGCGGGCGACGGCGCCGAGCTCGTACAGCAGCACGCACAGGTCGTCGCCCGGGCCCGACGGCAGGCCGCTGCGGATCATCGCGATGAGCCGCCGGCGCGGGTCGGGCTCGTCCCGGACGGCGTCCTCCCGGGCGGCGCAGAACCGTTCGACGGCCTCGCGCTGCACCTCCCGCAGCAGGTCGGTGAGCGTCGGGAAGTAGTACAGGACGGAGCCGGGCGACATCTCGGCCTCCGCGGCCACGTCGCGCAGCCGCAGATCGAGCATGCCGCGGCCGAGCACCGCGCGGCGGGCGGCGGCCACGAGGTCGGCGCGCCGTTCGTGGGCCTTGCTGGGTCGTGCCATGCCGACATTCTCCGAAGATCGTTCAGACAATGCAAGTCAGGATCTCGTCACTGAAAGCCGAGACCAAGATGTTATGCCCTCAGTTCTTGACCAGGTGGGAGGGGGTTCTTTGATACTCGTTCGACGAATTGTAGTCCAGGAGGTGCCCCATGGCAGCACCCGAGGTCCGCCCACCGGCCGCCGCCGGCCGCCCGCCCGCGCTGCGCCGCGGGCTACGCACAATCGGCGCCCTGCTCATCGTCCTGTCGGCGATCACACCCGCGTCCTCCGTGTTCATCATCGCGCCGGGGGTGCTGTCCCAGGCGGGCACCGGCGCGTTCCTGAGCTTCGCCGCCGCCGGCGTCGTCGGGATCTTCATGGCCTTCGTGTACGCCGAGCTGGCGTCCGCGTACCCCCTCACCGGCGGCGAGTACGCGATCGTCGGCCGCACCCTCGGCCGGCCCGCCGGCTTCGTGGTGCTCGGCCTGATCCTCATCACCCAGCTGCTGATCCTCGCGGTGATCGCGCTCGGGGTCGGCACCTACCTCGGCGTCCTGATCGACGGCCTCAACGGCCCGATCGTCGCGGCGATCACGGTCGCGGGCGCCACCCTCATCGCGATCTTCGACATCAAGGTCAACGCGGTGGTCACCGGGATCTTCCTGGCCATCGAGATGATCGCGCTGGTCGTGCTGGCCGGGCTCGGCTTCCTGAACGTGGAGCGCCCGGTCACCGACCTGATCGCGGACCCGGTCGTGGCGGTGGACGGCGGGGGCCTCACCGCCGCGTCCGCGGGGCTGATCGCGGCGGCCACCGCCGTCGCGATCTTCTCCTACAACGGCTACGGCTCGGCGGTGTACTTCGGCGAGGAGACCCACGACGCGCACCGGGCCGTGGCCAGGACCGTCCTGTGGGCGCTCGGGATCACGGTGGCGGCGGAGCTGATCCCCATCACCGCCGTCCTGATGGGGTCGCCCGACATCGAGCAGCTGCTGGGCTCGGAGAACATGATGGAGTACTTCATCACCGAGCGCGGCGGCGACACCCTCAACACCGTGATCAGCCTGGCCATCGCGCTCGCCATCCTGAACGCGGTGATCGCCATCATGCTGCTCACCGCCCGGCTGATCTTCAGCTCGGGACGGGACCGCACCTGGACGCCGAAGATCGACGCCGCGGTCGCCTCGATCCACCCGCGCTTCGGCACCCCGTGGATCGCGACGATCGTCACCGGGGTGCTCAGCGCCGCCGCGTGCTTCCTGGACGAGAAGTTCCTGCTCGTCGTCACCGGGACGTCCCTCGTCGCGGTGTACGGCGCGCTGTGCCTGGCGGTGATCGTCGGCCGCCGGAACGGGACCACGGCGCACGCCGGGTACCGGATGCCGTGGTTCCCGGTCGCGCCCGTCGCCGCGCTCGCCGCGCTCGGCTACGTCATCTACCAGAGCGCCAAGGACCCGGAGATCGGACGGCCGAGCCTGTTCGTGACCATCGGCGTGATCGCGGTGTCGGCCGCCTACTTCGCGCTGGTCCTGCGCCGCCGCGGCGGCTGGAGGCTGACCGGCGCCGCCGACGACGAGGCGGACGGCGACGAGCCCGGCGGCGGCGAGCCCGGCGGGGACGGGGCGCCGTCGTCGGCCATGACGTAGGCGCCGGATTCGAGGCGTCCGATCAGGCGCCGCGTCCAGTCCGCGGCGGAGTCGGCGGAGTGCACCCACCAGCCGAGGAGCTCGCGGAGGTGGTCGTCCGGGTCCTGCGCGTCCAGGTGCGGGGACACGGACGACCGCCAGCCCGCCAGGCCGTCCAGCCGCTCGCGCAGCAGCCGGACGGCCTCGGCGCGCGGCAGCTCGGTGAGGAACCCGAGCCCGGCCGTCAGCAGCTCCGGATGCCGGACGTCGACGGTCGCGAGGGCGTGCCGCAGCAGCCGGAGGAACTCGGCGCGGCCCGCCTCGGTGATCTCGTAGTCGGTGTGCGGCGGCCCGGCGTCGCTCTCCTCCACGTCGTGCGCGCGGAGCATGCCCTCCTTGGCGAGCTGCCGCAGCGCGTGGTAGATCGAGCCGGGGTTCACGTGGGCCCACTCGTCGGAGCCCCACGAGATCAGCTCGCGGCGGACCTCGTACCCGTGCGCCCGCCCGCACCGCCGCACGCCGCCGAGCACCAGCAGCCGCGTCGCCGACATCCCGCGCCTCCCTGACCGTAAGTGCGTTTCAGGGTAGGCGCTTTCGTCGGCAATCGGTGACGGAACGGCTAGCCGCGCAGCTCGGCGAGGTCGTCCGGGGTGAGGGCGACATCGGCGGCGGCGAGGTTCTCCTCAAGGTGGTCCGGGGAGCCGGTGCCTGGGATCGCGAGCATCACCGGCGAGAGCGCGAGCAGCCCCGCCAGCAGCACCTGCGGGACGGTCGCGCCGTGCCGCGCCGCGATCGCGTTGGCGCGTTCGTCGTCGGGGATGCCGAACCCGCCGAGCGGGAAGTAGGGCGCGTACGCGATGACCTCGCGCTCGCAGACGGCGAGAAGCTCGACGTCCTGCGGCCGCGTGACGTCGAACCGGTTCTGGATCGCCGCGACCGGCGCGATCTCCCGGGCCTCGGCGAGCTGCGCCGCGCTGACGTGGCTGAGGCCGAGGTGCCGGATCACGCCCTCCTCGCGCAGGGCCGCCAGCACCGCGAAACGCTCCCCGATGGACTCGTCCGCCGGGGTCTCCATCCCGCCGGGACGCAGGTACACGAGGTCGAGATGGTCGCGTCCCAGCTCCCGCAGGTTCCGCTCGACCTCGGCGCGCAGCCCGGACGCGGGGATCGTCCCGGACGGGTGCGGCTCGCCCGGCCCCCGGTACGGCCCGACCTTGGTGGCGATGACCAGGCCGTCCGGGTAGGGGGCGAGCGCCGCGCGGATCATCTCGTTGGCGGCGGGCCCGTCCTGCGCGTAGTAGAACGCGGCCGTGTCGATGTGGTCGACGCCCAGCTCGACGGCCCTGCGCAGGATCTTCAGTCCGGTGTCGCGGTCGTTCGCGGGGCCGTCGAGGCGGCTCATCGGCAGGCGCATCGCGCCGAAGCCCATCCGGGCGACCCGCAGGTCGCCGCCGATCTCGAAATGCCCGCCCGTGCTGATCTGTGTCGTCATGCGCCCCACTGTGCTGCGGTCCCCCGGCCTGGACGAACGGCTGGCAGCTTGCTGCCAGCCGCGTGGCAGACTGGATCACGATGAGCGCCGACCTGGACCGGAACGTCGTGCTGCGCGGCGAGGCCGAACTGGCCGAGCGCGCCGGGCGGCTGTTCCTGGCGTGTGAGGAGTTCGCCTGCGCCGCCACCGACCTGAACACCTGGGCGATGCCCGGATACCGGGAGCGGATCGTCGCCAAGCGGTACGAGGCCAAGCCGCCGCCCGTCACGTACAAGCTGCACAACCCGGCGGCGCTCGCGGACGAGGCGTCCGAACGGCATCTCGTGGAGATCAACAGGGCGGGCGCCCGCGTCCGGATCTGCACGACCGCCCTCCCCCACGAGACGATCATCGTGGACCGGCGGGTCGCCATCCTCGCGGGCCCGCCGGCGGGCGGCGTCCGCGAGTACACGGTCGTGCGGTCGCCGAGCGTGGTCCGCGGCGTCGTCTCGCTGTTCGAGGCGACCTGGGACAAGGCCACCGACCTGGACGACTATCGCCGCGACCGTCCACCCGCCCTGTCCGACGAGAGCGTCCGCATCCTGCGCCTCCTCGCGGACGGCCTGAAGGACGAGTCCGCGGCGCGCAGGCTCGGCATGTCGCTCCGCACCTACCGCCGCCGCGTCGCCGAGATCCTCACGCTCCTGGACGCCGACTCCCGCTTCCAGGCGGGCCTCCGCGCCCACGAGTTCGGCCTGATCGGCTGATCCCGCCGGTCAGCCGCCCGGCCGGTCAGCCGCCCGCCAGCGGGACGAGCTTGACGAAGACCAGGTCGGGGTCGGCGGTGAGGTCGACCTCCTCGTCGAGGTCCTCGACCTGGCGGTCGCCCGCGAGGACGAAGAAGCCGTTGGCGAGGAAGGCGCGCTCGGCGATGCCGGCCTGGCGCTCCCAGTCGATGCGGCGGGGCTCGCGGAGGCGGTAGCCGTTCAGCTCCGTCTCGGCGTCGTCCGGGCGGACGAGGCCGTGGAACCGGCCGGACGGGCGGGCGTTGTGCCGGGCCACCTCCTCGCGGACCCGGAGCCTGATCAGCTCCCGGACGGTCATCGCCGCCGGGAGCCCGGCCAGGTGGAACTCCGCGACGGGCCTGCCGGTCGCGGTCTCGTCCCGGAACGTCACGGCGGGCATCAGGCGCCTCGCTTGATCTGGTGCAGGATCGTACGATCCGTGATCTTGTGGTCGGCGGCGAGCAGGAACGCCTTGCTGAGGATGAGCGAGAGGCGCTCGTCCTCGAACGGCAGGTAGAGCGTGCCCTTGCTCCTGCCCCTGGCCTGGACGATGCACAGGTACGAGTCGTCCGGCTCCATCAGGATGTTCGCCGACCCCAGGTGGATCTTGTACGTGCGCAGCTCGCCCCGGACGGCCAGGTAGCGGCCGTCGATCCGGCAGCGGTCGGCGACCTTCGTGCGGGGCAGGACGCGCTCCAGCGCCGCGCGGCGGATCTCCGCGTTCGCGGTCAGCGCGCCGAACGTCGTCTCGCGCCAGTACGCGGCGAACCGGTCCTCGCCGCGGTCGGCCCAGTCCGCGTCGGCGGCGATGGACGTCACGCCGACGAACAGGTCGACGTCCCGCATCGCCTCGCTGAACACGACCGGCGGGACGTCCGCGAGCGGCGCGTCCGCCCAGCCGCGGCCCTCCTTGCGCTCGAACCTGACCTGGTCGGTGGCGGCGTACTCCGGCGCCCAGTCGGCGTCGTCCGCCGGGTCGTGGTAGAAGCACGCGCGCCACTCGCCGCCGTCGCCGCCGAACACGGCACGCGCCTCCCCGTTGTAGCCGCCCTCGAACCGGCCGAGGAAGTTGGCCTGCCAGCCGCGTTCCTTGAACAGCGCGTACAGCCGCCGGTAGCGGACGATGTGCGCGGCGAACCGGTTGGAGTACGTCCCGGTCTCCTGTTCGGCCGGGGTGAGCAGGTAGATCTCGCGGAACGCCTGCTTGAACGGCTGCCGGACCTGCCCGTCGACGATCCGCTCGCGCCAGGCGCGGACGCCTTCGGTCGTCGCCCTGATCGGGTGCCAGAGCCTCACCCGGGCGGGGTTCCCGTCCGGCGGGGTCATGGCGGCGTGCCAGGCGCCGTTCCCGTCCTGGAACTCCCAGATGAGGCCGCGGACGAGGACGCCGGTGATCGGGTGGTCGCGGTAGTGCTCGCGCCATTCGCCGTAGGGCCAGGCGCGGTCGTCCGACATCAGGGACTCGATGCGCGCCCGCTCGCCGGCCAGCGTCGCCCGCACCTCCTTGGCCAGGGCCTTCAGCGCCTTCAGCTCGTCGGCGAAGCCGTCCTTGACCGCGGCCGGGGCCGTCCTGGACGCCTTCCCGTCCGCGCCGGTGAACGTCAGCCGGACGGTCGCCGCGTCCTCGACCGCCAGCCGGACCGTGTGCGCGCCGAGCGTGCGCTCCAGCGAGCCGTCCGGCCGCAGGCCGTGGGACGGGACGCTGCGCTCGACGAGCTGCGCGGGCGTGATGCCCTGCCGTTCGGCGGCCGTCCGGAGCGCGATGTCGAGCTGCTTCCGCAGCGCCCGGTTCCTGATCTTCGTCTGGAGCCGCGACAGCGACTCCAGCGCGGCGGTGTCCTCGGCGGCGCCGAGCGCGTTGATCGCCGCGCCCGCGAGCTTGAAGTCCTCGTAGAGGTCGCCGGCGCGGGTGCCGGCGCGCAGCGCCAGCCCGCCGAGGAGCGGCAGCGTCGCGGGCCCGCCGGTCAGGGCCGCCGCCCACACGACGCCGCGCGCGAGGTCCCCGTGGTCCTGATGGACCAGATAGTGGTAGTGGAAGTGGTGCCCGTCGATCCAGGCAGCGTGCGCGCCGTCCTCGCGGCTGCACTGCGGCTCGCCCTCGACCAGCGCGCGCAGGCACGCGGCGACGGTGTCGCGCGCGGCGGCCGCGTCCGCGAGCGCGACGCACGTTCGGCGCCACTTCGCCGAGGGACGCGGCGACGACAGCCTCCCCAGATGCCGGACGAACCGCACGAACTCGCCCGTCGGCCCTGGCTCGGCACGCTCGCGCAGCGCCGCCGCCCACGCGTCGCGCTCGGGGATCATTCCGTAGAGCATGGCGCGATCGTGGCAGGGGCCGCCGACAAAACCGCGAACCCGGTGTTTGTCCGGCGCCCTCGCGGTCTTCTACGCTCGGGGAGACCGCGGCGAACGAGGTTCGGGACGGCCATGGCGCACAGCGTGGTGATCATCGGGAGCGGGTTCGGCGGGATCGGGATGGCGATCCGGCTCCGGGCGGCCGGGATCCGCGACGTGTTGATCCTGGAGAAGGCGGCCGGGCTCGGCGGCACGTGGCGCGACAACACCTATCCGGGCGCGGCCTGCGACGTCCCGTCCCACCTGTACTCGTTCTCGTTCGAGCGGAAGACGGACTGGTCGCGGCGCTTCCCGCCGCAGCCGGAGATCCTCGACTACCTGTGGCACTGCGCGCGCAAGTACCGCGTCCTGGAGAGGGTGCGGTTCGGGACGGAGGTGACCGCCGCGCGCTTCGACGAGGACGCGGCGCTCTGGCGGATCTCCACGACGTCCGGCGAGCTGGCGGCGCGGGTGCTGGTGTCGGCGTGCGGGCAGCTGAACCGGCCCGTCCTGCCGCCGATCGAGGGACGCGAGTCGTTCGCCGGGCGCAGCTTCCACTCCGCCCGCTGGGATCACGGCGCCGACCTGCGGGGACGGCGGATCGCGGTGGTCGGGACAGGCGCGAGCGCGATCCAGCTCGTCCCGGAGATCGCGAGGGAGGCGGCGGAGCTGCGGCTGTTCCAGCGGTCCGCGCCGTACGTGATCGACAAGCCGGACCGGCCGTACCGGGGGTGGGAGAAGGCCGTCCTGGCGCACGTGCCCGGGGTGTACGAGCTGAGCCGCGCCCGCGTCTACGCGCTGTACGAGTCGCGGGCGCTGGGTTTCGTGAAGTACCCGAGGCTGATGGGGATGCTGGAGAAGCGGTTCAAGGACACGCTGAAGGACGGCGTCGCCGACCCCGCCCTGCGGGACGCGCTGATCCCCGGCTACCCGATGGGCTGCAAACGGATCCTGATCTCCAGCGACTACTATCCGGCATTGGCGCTGCCGAACGTGGACCTCGTCACCGACCCGATCGAGGCCGTCACGCCGTCCGGCGTCAGGACCGCGCGACGCGCCTACGACGTGGACGTCATCGTGTACGCGACCGGGTTCCGCACCACCGGGTTCCTCTCCCCCATGAAGATCGTCGGACGGGACGGGCGCGAGCTGAACGAGGCCTGGCGGGACGGCGCGCAGGCCCACCTCGGCATCACCGTCAGCGGCTTCCCGAACCTGTTCCTGCTGTACGGCCCGTACACCAACCTCGGGCACAACTCGATCATCTACATGCTGGAGTCGCAGTTCCGGTACGTCCTCGGGTGCGTGCGGGCGCTGCGCCGCGCCGGGCTCGACTGGATCGACGTCCGGCCTGACGTGCAGGACGCGTTCACCCGCGAGATGCGGGAGCGGCTCCGCTCGACGGTGTGGGAGTCGGGCTGCCGGAGCTGGTACATGACCGCGGACGGCAAGGTCGTCAACAACTGGCCCGGGTTCACGTTCGCGTACCGGCGCGCGACCCGCCGTCCCGACCCGCGGCACTTCCGCGCCCGCCGGACCGCCCGCCGGGCCGCCACCCGGTAGCCCCGCGGGCGGCGGGGGCGGCGGGACGCTTAGGCTCGATGGCATGCCGACCGCCTTCATCACCGGCGCGACCGCGGGCATCGGTGCCGCCTTCGCCCGCCGCCTCGCCTCCGACGGATTCGACCTGGTCCTGCTGGCCCGCGACGCCGAGCGGCTGGAGCGGACCGCCGCCGGGCTGCGCGACAGGTACGCCGTGCGGGCCGAGGCGCTGCCCGCCGACCTGTCCGCGGAGGACGGCCTCGCGGCGGCGGAGGAACGCGTCCGCGACGACGTCGATCTGCTGATCAACAACGCCGGGTTCGGGCACGGGGGCGTCTTCCTGGACGTCCCGGTGTCGGACGAGGTGACCATGCTGAAGGTGCACTGCGAGGCCGTCCTGCGGCTCACGCACGCCGTGCTCCCCGGCATGCTGGACCGCGGCCGGGGCGGCGTCGTCAACGTGGCGTCGGCGGCGGCGTTCGCGACGCGCGGCACGTACGGGGCGTCCAAGGCGTGGGTGGTGAGCTTCAGCCAGGGCGTCGCCGCCGACATCGGACGGCGGACGGACGGCGGGGTCCGGGTGATGGCGCTGTGTCCCGGCTACGTGCGCACCGAGTTCCACGACCGCGCCCAGATGGACATGTCAGGCCTGCCGGAGTTCATGTGGCTCGACAAGGACGACGTCGTGGCCGCCGCGCTCCGCGACCTCCGGCGCGGCGTCCTGGTCAGCGTCCCGGGCCCGCAGTACAAGGCACTCGTCGGCGCGAGCCGGCTCCTGCCGCGGGGGCTCGTCGCGCGCGTGTCGTCCAATATGGGACGCAAGTACAAGTAAGCGCCCGCCCGGGGTTCCGGGGGTGCGGCCGGCTGAGGTAGACACGGCCCATGCGGGTGCTGGTGACAGGGGCGGCGGGCTACATCGGATACGCGGTCGGGCGGCGGCTGGTCGCCGCCGGTCACGACGTCGACGGGCTGGTGCGGCGGGAGACGGGCATGCGGGCCGACGCGGGCTTGCGACGGGACGCGGACGTGCCGGACGGGATCCGTCCCGTCCGCGGCGACCTCCTCGATCCGGACGGGCTTCCCGAAGGGCCGTACGACGGCGTGTGCCATCTCGCGGCGCTCACCCGCGTCCGCGAGTCGTTCGACGCCCCGCTGCGCTACTTCACCGCCAACGTCCAGGGCACGGTGAACCTGCTGGAGGCCGTGGACGCGGACCGCGTCGTGTACGGGTCGACGGCCGCCGTCTACGGGACGCCGGAGCGGCAGCCGATCCCGGAGAGCGAGCACACCGCGCCCACCAGCCCGTACGGCGCGTCGAAGCTGGCCGCTGAGCAGGCCGTCCGGTACCACGCGCGGACGGGCGCGATCGGCGCCGTCGTCCTGCGCACGTTCAACGTCGCCGGATCGGTCGACGGACGGGCCGACCCCGACGAGACGCGGCTGATCCCGAAGGCCCTCGCCGTGGCGGCCGGGCACGAGCCGCACCTGGAGATCAACGGCGACGGGCTGGCCGTCCGCGAGTACCTGCACGTGGACGATCTCGCCGCCGCCTACGTCCGGGCGCTGGAGGCGGTCCGGCCCGGCGAGGAGCGGGTCTACAACGTCGGGAGCGGCGCCGGCGCGGCCGTCCACGAGGTCGTCGCCGCCGTGGAGGAGGTGACGGGACGTCCCGTGCCCACGCTGCGGCGCCCCGCGCGGCCCGAGGTGCCGGTGCTGATCTGCGACGCGTCCGCCGTCCGGGCGGAGCTCGGCTGGCGTCCCGAGCGCTCCGCGCTGCCGGACGTCATCGCCTGCTCATGGAACGCCCTTACGCGGATACGCGACTAAACTCCCCAGCGTGTCCGAGCCGAAGTTCGAAGTCCAGATGCTCCACGACCGGGTCATGATCAAGGTCGAGAAGGACAGCGGGGAGCGCCGCAGCACCGGCGGGATCGTGATCCCCGCGACGGTCGAGGAGGCGAACCGCCTGGTCTGGGGCGAGGTCTGCGGGGTCGGCCACCACGTCCGCGTCGTCAAGCCCGGCGACCGCGTCCTGTTCCACCCGGGCGACCAGTTCGAGGTCGAGATCCAGGGCGAGAACTACCTCGTCATGCGCGAGCGGGACCTGCACGCCATCGCCAGCGAACGCCCCGAGCACGGCACCGGCCTCTACCTGTAACCGCCCTTCCGCAAGCCGGTCACAAGCAAAGGCCGGTCACAGGCGGAGGCCGGTCACAGGCGGAGGCCGGTCGAACGCGCCGCGGCGGCGCCGGTCGCGTCAGAGGCCGTGGACGGCGGCGACGGTGAAGGGGATCTCCGGTGTCCCGTCGCCGAGCGGGCCGCCCTTGTCGAACTGCGAGCGCACCACGTACAGGGTTCCGCGGCTGCGGACGAGCGTCGTCGGGAGCTGGAGCGACGCGTCCGCCAGCGCGCGCTCGCGGCGGGCCCCCGCGCCGTCGCGCGCGACACGCCAGCGGGTGATCGCGTTGTCGACGTTGTGGACCGTCCACAGCCGTCCGTGCTGGAGTTCCAGGCCGTCGGCGTTGCGCAGGTCGCCGCCGTGCAGGACGGACCTGCGGACGGCGCCGGACGCCGCGTCCAGCCGGTACAGGTCGCCGCCGTGCATGTCGGCGGTGAGCAGGAAGCGTCCGGCGGGATCGGCGACGATGCCGTTCAGGGTGAAGTCGCCGGGGCCGTGCGGTTCGAGGACGTCGGCGAGGTCGAAGCGCGGCGCCAGCGTGGCGCGTCCGCCGCGGGCCGCCGCCAGGTCCCGGGGCGTGACGCGGTAGACGACGGACCGGGCGCTGTCGGTGATGTAGGCGCTGCCGTCCGGGGCGATGGCCAGGTCGTTGACGAACCGGGCGCCGTCGCCTGGGACGTCGAACCGGGCCAGCAGGCGGCGGCTCCGGGTGTCGTACACCGAGACCCCGGCCGTGGAGTCGGTCACCCACAGCCGTCCCGCCCGGTCGGCCTTGAGGCCGTTGGCGGTGCGGCGGCCGTCGGCGCCCGCCGGGAGGAACACCTCGGCGACGCGCCGGCCCGGCGTCATCCGGTAGACGGTGCCGTCCTGGAACGACCCCGCGTACATGGCACCAGTACGGGGATCGGCGGCGATGCCCTCGGGATACACGCGGTCACCCGGCAACACGTAGGCGGCGACGACCCGCGCGCGGGACGCCGATATGTGGAGGGCCGCACCCGCCGCCGAGGCGGCTGCCGGTGCGGCTGCCGCTGGGGCGGCTGCCGTCGGGGGCGCCGTCACGGACGCGGGCAGCACGGCCACGGCGAGCGCGGCTGCGGCGACGGTGGGGAAGCGGTGAAGGCGGAACATAGGTCTCCGTTCGAGCCATCTCATTCGGATGCGTACATACATTAATTAGAGCTCGAATGATCGTCAACAGTCTTTCCTTCGACCGGCTCGGTAGCATGCGGAAATGACCTCGATGCCCACGTCGGAGCGGATCGGCTCCCATCTCAAGCGCGCCGAGCAGGCGCTCAACGGGGCCAAGCAGGCGGCGGTCAGACCGAGCGGGCTCACGGTGCCGCAGTACGCCGCGCTGCTCCTGCTGGACGAGAACCCCGGCATGTCCGCCGCCGCGCTCGCCAGGGCCTGCGCGGTCACCCCGCCGACGATGAACACCGTCCTGAAGAACCTTCAGGAGCGCGGGCTGATCGAGCGCACCCCGCACGAGTGGCACCGCAACATCCTGGAGACCCGGCTCACCGCCGACGGCGAGGCGGTGCTCGCGGACGCCGACGTGCGCGCGGTGCGGGTCGAGCGGGGCCTCGCCGCCGCGTTCACCGACGCGGAGCGCGCGACGCTCACCGAACTGCTCGGCCGCTGCGTCGAGTTCCTCGAAGGCGCGCGGACCACCGGCGGCGACTGAGACACTCCCCTACGAACCGGAACGAAAACGACTTCGCGTCGGACCGGACGCCACCTCGCGCCGGAACGACCGCGACGACTCGGGAGGACGCATGGGCGACGAGGTCCAGCACGACAGGTCGGGCCAGCTCAAGCAGATCGAGAGCGGGCTGCTGCCCGGCGAGCAGATCATCGCCGTCTACGACGCGGTGGGCGCGGGGACCGGGTTCATCGGCCTCACCGACCGGCGGGTGATCATCCAGGACAAGAGCTTCGCCGGCAAGAAGTTCGCCATCACCAGCGTCCCCTACTCCAAGATCACCTCGGTGAGCGTGGTCAGCAACAAGTCGTGGGCCGGGTCGTACTTCTCCACCGGCTCGATCGCGATCAACGTCGGCACGCACACCTACGAGGTCGAGTTCCGCGGCAGCGACAAGAGCCACCACGTCCACAACGTGATCCTGCAGCACATCTCGGCCTGACCGCGCCCGCCGCGCGGCCCCTCCATGCGGGCGGCGTGCGCGCGGCCGATGAGTTCCGGTCTCCCGGCCGGTACCACAGGCGAGGGATCTTCCGCCCTCGCCCGTACCGGACGGCCGGGAGGCCAGATGCGCAGGATTTCCCCCGAGGGCTGGGTGCTCGCCCTGACCTCGGCGGCGGCACTGACGATCATGCTGGACATGCTGGTGGTGACCACCGCGCTCAGCACGATCAGGACCGGGCTCGGCGCCTCGATCGAGACCCTCGAATGGACGGTCAACGCCTACACGCTCCCGCTCGCGGCGCTGCTCATGACGGCGTCCGTCCTCGGCGACCGGTACGGGCGCCGCCGGCTGCTGGTCGCGGGCGTCGCCGTCTTCACGGCCGCGTCGGCGGCGTGCGCGCTCGCGCCGGGCGTCGGCGCGCTGATCGCCGCGCGGGCCGCGCAGGGCGTCGGGTCGGCGATGGTCATGCCGCACGCCATGGCGCTGCTCGGCGCCGCGTACCCGGCCGAGCGGCGCGCCCGCGCGCTCGGGATCTTCAGCGGGGTGACGGGGCTCGGCACGCTCGGCGGCCCGCTCGTCGGCGGCGCGATCGTCGAGGGCCTGGCCTGGCAGTGGATCTTCTGGCTGAACGTGCCGATCGGGCTCGCGCTGATCCCGCTGATCAGGGCGCGCGTCCCGGAGAGCCGGGGCGCCGGGCGGCGGATGGACCCGGTCGGCGTCGTCCTCGTGACGGGCGGCGCGCTCGGGCTCGTCTGGGGGCTCGTCCGCGGGAACGCCGCCGGCTGGGGCGGCCCCGAGGTCGCGGGCGCCTTCGCCGCCGGGGCCGTGCTGACCACGGCGTTCGTCGTGTGGGAGCGGCGCGCCGCCGCGCCGATGCTGCCGATGGGCTACTTCCGGACGCCCGCGTTCGCCGCCGGGAACGCGGCCGGCTTCCTCCTCTACGGCTCGATCTTCGGCGCGACGTTCTTCTTCGCGCAGTTCCTGCAGAACGGGCTCGGCCACGGCCCGCTCGGCACCGGGCTGCGCCTCGCGCCCTGGACCGTCACCCTGTTCCTGTTCGCGCCGCTCGCCGGACGCCTGGTCGCCCGCGTCGGCGAGCGGGCCCTCGTCACCGGCGGCCTGCTGGTCGCGGCGGCCGGGCTCGCGTGGATCGCGCTCATCGCCTCGCCCCGGACGGGATATCCGGGGCTCGTCCCACCGCTGGTGCTCGTCGGGGCCGGGGTGTCGCTCGCGATGCCGGCCGCGCAGAACGCCGTGATCGGGTCGGTCCCGGCGATCGGCGTCGCGTCCGGGACGTTCAACACGCTCCGCCAGTTCGGCGGGACGTTCGGGATCGCGGTGTCCGCCGCCGTGTTCGCCTCCGCCGGCGGGTACGGTTCGGCCAGGGCGTTCACCGACGGGTTCGCGGCCGCGACGTGGGTCCTCGCCGCGCTCGCGCTCGGCGCCGCGATCGCGGGGCTGGGCACGCCCGGCCGCCGCGGCCCCCGCCGTGTCCCGGCCGGGGTGTCCGCGCGGGGTGCTGCGCCCGCGGCGGCCGATCCGTCCGATCCGTCCGATCCGTCCGATCCGTCTGGGAGCCTGACGACCCGATGAGCCGACCCGATGGGAGGACCATGACGAGCGGCGACGAGTTCGCCCGCCTGACCGCCCCGTACCGGCGGGAGCTGCTGGCGCACTGCCGCCGGATGCTCGGCTCCGTCCACGACGCCGAGGACGTGGTGCAGGAGACGCTGCTGCGGGCGTGGCGCGCCCACGGCACGTTCGACGAGTCGCGGGGCCCGCTGCGCGCCTGGCTGTACCGGATCGCGACGAACGCGTGCCTGGACGCGCTCGCCCGCTCGGCGCGGCGCCCCCGGCCGTCGCCGGCCGGCGGGGGTGGCGACGGGCCCTGCGGGCAGCTCGGCCCGCCGCCGGACGGGGACGCCTGGCTCCCGCCGTGGCCGAGCGCCCTCGACCCCGCCGCCGTCGCCGTCTCCCGCGACAGCGTCCGGCGCGCGTTCGTCGCCGCGCTGCAGCTGCTGCCGCCCCGGCAGCGGGCGGTGCTCATGCTCCGGGACGTCCTGTCGTGGCGCGCCGCGGAGGTCGCCGAGGCGCTCGGGACGTCCACGACCGCGGTGAACAGCGTCCTGCAGCGGGCCCGGGCGACCCTCGCGGAAGCCGACACCGGCCGTCTCACCGAGCCCACGGAGCCGGACGCCCGGCTGCTCCTCGACCACTACGTCACCGCGTTCGAGAACGCCGACGTCGCCGCGATCACGGCGATGCTGCGCTGCTGCGCGACGGGCCGGTCGCGCAGATGCCGCCGCACGCGGCCCGGGTCCGCGGCCGTCCGGGCGGCGCCCGCGTCGGCGCGGCGCCACGGCCCGCCGCAGGAACCGCGGGTCAGACGATGATCTTCACGGTGGAGCCGGCGCGGCCCTTGGTGACGC